>JAEZGC010000155.1 GCA_023437345.1 Actinomycetes bacterium | reverse complement strand
ATCCGGTCCTTGACCGCCTCGATGTCCGCCTGGACGCCGATCGGCCGCTCCGGCACCGAGGCCAGCCACTGCCTCGCCAACGTCACTGCCGCACCCAGCGGCCCTTCGAACTCGTCGGAAGTCACCGCACAATCCTCCGGCAACCCGCGGGCCCGCCGTCATGGGCACTACTGCGGCGGCCCGCCGCCGCGATCGCCCCGCTCCGCCCACCACCTCAACCGCCCTACTGGTGAGTGTCCCTCCCATACTCGAGCGAGACACTCACCAGTACGCCGACCTGGCACCGCGCTCCGCTCTGCCCAACAACCCTGACGCCGGCCACCCGCATTCCCCTGCCCGACGCCGACCAGCGCCCTCCAACCGCGCTACTGGTGAGTGTCCCTCCCGTAGTCGAGCGAGACACTCACCTGTAGCGGGCGGAGGGGGCCCCGTCGTGGCCGCACACCGACCAGGTCGCGAACCCGGCCAGTGCAGCCGCGCACGCCTCCGGTGGGACGAAGCGGCGGCGGCGACTACCCACCTACCATTTCGCCATGAGTGCGCTCCAGCCGCTGACCCCCGAGTCGGCTGCCGTGGTGGCGTCATGGGTGAGGTCCCGCGCGGACGCCGTCCTCGCCGGAGGACCGCAGTTCCCGTTCCCGCTGACCGTCCACAACCTCCTCGCCATCGCCGCCGACCCGCTGTGGCGGGTGTTAACGCTCGCCGACGGGGAGGGCCGGATCGTCGCCACGGCGTCCCTGTTCGCGAAGGAGGACGGCGCGCTGCTGCGGGTCGGGCGGGTGATCGTCGACCCGTCCCGGCGTGGTGAGGGCTGGGGCCGGCGCGTGATGGAGGAACTGCTCGCCCTCACCGATGCCGACCCTTCGGTCAGGGCCACCGAACTCGGCGTCTTCAGGCACAACCGGGTGGCCCGCGAGTTGTACGAGCGGCTCGGCTATGCCCGCGCACCAGGCAGCATCACTGTCGAGGTGGATGGCGAGCTGTGGCAGACAGAGGAGTTCGTGCGGACCCGACGAAGCCCGGATACGCCGTCCGAACTGTGAGACGACTCACCTCCCCCTTACGGCCCAATCGTCACGGCTGTCACACGACACGCCGACGACACGCCGTAGTAGACATCCCGCCCCCGGAATGCCTGGAAACGGGCCTTGCGGGGGTTAGCGAACCCAACTAGAAATGAGCCATCGGGTTGCTTCGGTGACTCGATGAGCCGGGAGATGGATGTCGGGCCCGCGGCGGACTTCGGTTCGTCGGAGCTGACCAGTGATGCGGTCGGTGGGCGCGGCGGATGTCTTTCGGAAGACGGGACTATCGCCCTCGTCGCACAGGGCCCCGGGAACTCATACTTCCCGGGGCCCGCCTACGTCTGCGGCCAGCCGAGTCGCTCCCACCTCTCCTCGATCGCCTATTGGTGAGTGTCCCTCCCGACTACGACGCAGGCACTCACCAGCAAGCCCGACACCACCAGTCTTGGCGCCCTCCACTACTCCCGACCGACCAGGCGCTACTGGTGAGTGTCCCTCCCGACTACGACGCAGACACTCACCAGTAAGCGGGCTCGGGCCGCCGGACGGCTGCGGACGCCGGCGGTGCGGTCAAGTCCAGTCCTGCGGGACACGTCCCGCCCCGCCGCCAGCCCTCCCGCCGGCAGACCGCGAGAGCTACCCACACCGACTCGCCGAGCAGCCGGCTCCCGAGGACCCGCCCTGACTACCCTTGAGCCCGTGAGCATCGCCTTCGCCATCATCTTCATGCTGGCCGCCGCCGTGATCGTGGTGGTGGGCATCATCATCGCCATCGCCGTCACCCGCAGCACCCGCGCCACCGCGCTCGACCGCAATGCGCCCCGACTGCGGGCCGAGGCCACAGTCGTCGACAAGCGGAGTGAGATCACCGGTGGCGGCGAGAGCCGGGCCCGCCAGCACTACTTCGTCACCTTCCAGTTCCCGGACGGCAACCGCACCGAGCTTGCGCTCACCGGCCCCGAATCGGGCATGCTCACCCCCGGCGACACCGGCGTGGTCGAGTGGCAGGGCACCTGTTACGTGGGCTTCGCCCGGGAGATCCTCCGCTAGCGAAAGCCCGACGGCGCGGTCACCGCGACGCGGCCGCGACCACCGCGTCAAGCACCTCGGGGTCGCTGAGCACCCGGAAGTGACCGATCGCCCGAACCTCCACGTTCGTGGCCCCCTCCAGGCGGGATCCGCCGGGGATGTGCGGGTCGAACGCCGGGTAGATCGAGGTGATCCGCGCGTTGAGCTCCAGCCGCGCGGCCAGGTCGACGATAGTGGCGTCCTCGGGCCGCAGCGCCCGGATGGTGGGCGAGGGGATCAGCCGGGCCAGCCGGGAGCCGCCGAACGGGGTTGCGATAGCGATCAGCTGCCGGATCCGTCCGTCAGCGTCGGTTGCGAGCATGTGCTTGCCGACCAGACCACCCTTGCTGTGCGCGACCAGGATCACGTCGCAGAGCCCCCGGGCGGCCAGCACCCCGCTGGCGAGTTCGGACGCCTCGGCGACGGTGATCACGTTGTAGGCCAGTTCCGGGATCACGTGGACGGGGTGCCCGGCGGCGTTCAGCCGCTCGGCCGCCGGTCGCAGCAGCGTCCACGGCTCGAGCACCCCCGCGATGAGCACGACCGGCGGCAGGTTCCCCCGCCCGTACCCCTCGGGGACCTGCCGGGCCACGAACCCACGTCCCTGGGCGCGCATCGCATAGCGGTAGTCGGCTCCCCAGTACCACCCTCGAGCCAGCGCCCGCCGGGCGCGGTCGGCCAGGCGACCCGAGATCGGATGACGGTCAGCGCCGGGCATGGTCGGTGAGGAGTCCGGCGATCAGTTCGGGCGCTGCGAACATGCTGGCGTGCGGCCCGGGGACGCTCACGAACCTGCCGTGGCGGAACCGCGAGGCGAGCCGGGTCGCCCACTCGGTCGGCACTATCGGGTCGTCGCGTCCGCAGACCACCAGGGTCTCGGCCTGGACGCGGGTGGCCACCGCCTCCAGGTCGGCGCCGAGCAGGTGGGGGGTCTGCTCCATCGTGTACGGCACGCCGGAACGAAACAGGTAGTCGTGGATCGCCAGCAGGGTCACCGACGGCGGCTCCCGCAGGCCGTCGCGGACCAGCAGGCCGGCCAGCTTCGGGAGCGAGCGCGCGCCCGGCACGACGACGGGACCGATCAGGACGAGGTGATCGGCCAGGCCTGGGAAGTCCGCGCACAGCTGCGCGGCAACCTGGGTTCCCATCGAGTGCCCGACCACGACCGGGTGGTCGAGGTCCCTGGCCGCGAGGTACCGCGCGACCAGTGCCGCGTGGTCGGCGATGCTCATGTCGCGGTCGGGCCGCGGGGAGCGTCCGTAGCCGGCGAGGTCGATCAGGTGGACGTCACCGGTCCTTGCCAGTTCGACGGCGGTCGGTCCGTAGGAGCGGGCCGACACCCCGATCCCGTGCAGCAGGACGAAGTCCGGCGTGGTCTTCTGCGGCGCCCGGCAGGGGAAGCGGTAGGCGACAAGGGAGGCGTCGCCGAACCCTGTCCGGCTGGTGTGGTACTCGGCGGTCCCGACCCGGCGGGTCCGGAAGCTGGACTCGTCGCGCGGGCTGTGGCGCCGGGCTGACATGGCTGCAGCGTAGTCAGCGGTCCGGAACCGCGCCTCAAGGCGCCTGCGATCGACGGCGCCGCCTCCCGCGTGGAGGCTCCTGCGGCCGACCCGACGCGTCCGCACCATCCGGTCGTCAGGAGGCCTATGAGGTGCATATGCAGCCGTGCCGGCTGGGGGAACCGGATTCTGTTCGCCGGGCGCGACCATCGGAGAACGCTGACGACCCGGCTGTCCCCCGCACCGGTGACCGTCGACTTGCCGGATGACCAGCGAGACCTGCATGTGACCCGCCTTTGTCACCGCCACGGCGTGCTCGCGGTGGCCGGCCGTTAGGGTGGCGGCGACTCGACCCCGGGGAGTGACCAGTGCGCCAGCTGTCAAGGTTCATCGCCGCAGGGCTTCTGCTCGGCCTGCTTGCAGTGTTCACCCCTGCGCTGCATCCGGGCGCTGCCTCCGTGCCTACGCAGCCCACCGCGGCGTCGAGCAGCACCACCGCGGTCACCTTGGCAGCGAAGGTCTCGGCGAAGAAGTACAAGAACTGCACCGCGCTGAACAAGAAGTTCAGGCACGGTGTCGGCAAGAAGAGCGCCAGGGACAAGGTGAGCGGACGCACCAAGCCGGTGACGACGTTCAAGCGGCACGACGCGCTCTACAAGAAGAACAAGCACCTCGACCGCGACCGCGACGGCGTCGCCTGCGAGAAGCGCTGAGGGTCGCCCCCGCTGCAGCACGCGCGTACCGTGGCGGGATGCGCGACGGCGTCTTTCTTGCCTCCACCCGCCGGTTCGTCTTCGATGTGACCGGCCCGCCCGGCAGTGGCGAGTGGGTGGTCGCCACCCGCTTCTACCTCCTCTCGCGGGACGGACGGTTCCACCGGGGCTGGGGCCTGCCGAGCGTGCCCGGCGGTGACGTCGCAGCCTTCGACTTCGCCGCGGTGGAGGCCGAGGACCCGTACAACACCGGCCGGTACACAGCCGACGGCGACGTCCTGGTACTTGCTGCGGTGACGGGCGACGAGGAGCAGTGCACCGTCACCGGGGACGCCCTCCTGGCCGAGCAGCTCCGGTTCGAATTGGCCGTGCCGGGACGCACCTGACCGGCGCCGGCCGGCAGTCCAGCCCCGCCGCCTCGACCCGGAATCCGACAGACTCGAGGGCGTTCGTCCCACCTGTCACACGACACGCCGACGACACGCCGACGCTTCAGAATCTGCCCGAGATCGCGTCGCAAACCCCTTGCACCCAACGCTCGGCAGGCACTACAAATAGCGAACCGGATCGCTTCGGCGGTTCGGGACCGAGAGAAGGAACTCGGGCTTTCCGCGGGACTTCGGTCCGGCGGGCCGGCCGGTGATGCGGCCCGGTAGCCCGGTGCGAGAACTCTCGGGGACGTGGAGCATCACCCTGCGTCGCCGGAGCCCCGGGGATTCATACTCCCCGGGGCTCCACCTTTTTCTGCCTCTACCGCCGTCCCGCCTGCGCCGGAGTCGCATGCCGGGCAGGCCGGGCGATCACCGGATCCGGCTCAGGGGCCGACCAGACCTGCCATGGTCGGCAGCCAGAGCGAGAGCTCCGGGATGAAGACCACCAGGAACAGTGCCACGACGAGCGCTGCGAAGAACGGCATGATCCGGGTGAACACCGACTCCACCGGGACCCCGCCGACCTTCGCGCCGATGAACAGGTTGTTCCCCACCGGCGGGCTGATATTGCCCAACGACATGTTGAACACCATCATCGCGCCGAAGTGGACGGGGTCGATCCCCAGCTGGGTGACCACCGGCAGGAAGATCGGGGTGAAGATCAGGATCTCCGGGGTCGGGTCCATCACGGTCCCGGCGACCAGCAGCACGACCATGATGATGATCAGGATCACCGTCGGGTTGGTGGAGATGCCGAGCATGAACTCGGCCACCTGCTCCGGGATCCGCGAGTAGGCCAGGATCCACGACAGCGCCCCGGACACCCCGACCAGCAGCATGATCACGCCGGTCGTCCGCGCCGCGGTGAGCACGATCCCGTACAGGTCGCGGACGGCAACCGAGCGGGTCGCCAGACCGAAGACCAACGCGTACAGGACGGCGATCACCGCCGACTCGGTAGCCGTGAAGTAGCCGGCCAGCAGGCCGCCGATCACCACCAGCATCATCACGAGTGCGGGCAGCGCACGCCAGACCACGACCAGGGCCTGCCGCAGCGTCACCCGCTGCTGCGCGGGCAGCGCCGGCATCTTGCGGGCGTACCAGGCCACCACCACGGCGCACGCGGCAGCCCACATCAGGCCGGGGATGATGCCGGCCATGAAGAGGGCAGACACCGACGTGCTGGAGACGAGCGAGTACACGATGAAGGTGTTGGACGGCGGGATCAGCATCCCGGCCGGGGATGCCGCCACGTTGACCGTGGCGGCGAACTTCATGTCGTAGCCCTCCTGCCGCATCCGCGGCGTGAGGATCGTCCCGACCGCGGCGGCCGAGGCCACCGAGGCGCCGGACACGGCACCGAAGATCGCGTTGGCTGCGATAGAGGTCTGCGCCAGTGGCGCCGGGGCACGTCCCACCAGCACCTTCGCCAGGTCGACCAGCCGCCCTGCGATACCGCCGTTGTTCATCAGGACGCCGGCGAGTATGAAGAACGGGATCGCCAACAGCACGAAGGAGTTGTTCGCGGCGAAGATCCGTTGGGTCATCACCAGCGGCGCTCCGCTGGCGCCGACCAGGACTATGGCGGAGATGGTGCAGGGAACGGCTATCGCGATGGCGATCGGCAGCCCGGCGGCGATCAGCACCACCATCCCGACGATGAGGATGAGTCCGGCAAGGGATGCAGCGTCCATGGTGCTCCTAGACCTCGATGTCCTCGTCGGTGGCCGGGACCGCGGGGAGTTCGCCGCGCCACATCCCGACCGACTGCACCACTGACGACAGGCAGATGAGCACCCCGGCGACAGGCATGACCAGGTAGACCTGCCCGACTGTGCCGGGGATCGCGACCATGCCCTGGTTCCAGGCGTTCGCGACGATCCGGAAACCGCCGTAGACGAAGACGTAGGCGCAGAAGGCGAAGACGACCGCCTCCAGTACTGTCGCCAGCATGAGTTGCGGACGCGGTCCGAGCCGCCGCAGCAGCATCTGGACGGCGATGTGGCCCCGCTCGAAGAAGACCAGCGCCGAGATCAGGTAGACCGCGATGATGAAGGTGTAGCGGGCGGCCTCCTCAGTCCACGGCGCCGGCGCGTGCAGGACCTGGCGGGTGAAGACCTGGATCGTGACGAACACGACCAGGGCGGCGAAGAAGACCACCGAGGCGAGCCGCAGGAACCGGACCGCACCGCTCTCGACGGCGCGAAGGACAGTCATCAGTGGGCTCCTTCCCACAACGCCCGCTGGCGGCCCAGTGAGCGCTGGTAGCTGGCCGGGTCGGCGGCGTCGCGGACTCCGGCATCGAACCGGCGCACCGCCGACACGATCCCGTCAGGTTGCTGGAACACCGCGTAGACGCCGGTGACGATGATGTCGGCGCCCCGGTCGACGCAGGCTACCGCGAGGTCGGGGTCGACCCCGCCGTCCACCTCGATCAGGAAGTGGCCGCCGACCTGCTCGCGCAGCGCCCCGAGCTCGGCGACCCGCTCCAGCGAGCGGTCAAGGAAGCGCTGGCCGGCGAAGCCGGGCTCGACCGACATCAGCACCGCCAGGTCGAGGTCGGCGGCGTACGGAGTGATCGTGTCCACCCGCTGGGACGGGTTGATGGCGACCCCGGCGCGCACCCCTGCGGTGCGGTACTGGCTCAGCACCCGCCTGACGAAGCGGGTGCTGTCGCTGGGGAAGCTCACCAGGTCGGCACCGGCGGCCGCCAGCGGGTCAAGGTAGGCGATCGGGTCGGTCACCATCAGGTGGGCGTCGACCCGCAGCGTCGGGTAGGCCTGCTTGAGGTCGCTGATCAGGGCGACCGGGAAGCACAGGTTCGGCACGTAGTGGCCGTCCATCAGGTCGACGTGGACGACGTCCACCCCTCCCTCCACCAGGGCGGCCAGGTCATCGGCGAGTTGGAGGAAGTTGCAGTTCGCCAGCGACGGTGCGTTGATCACGGGGTCCTCACTCGAAGCTCGTGCCGTACTCGGGCTGGATGGTCAGGTCCATGAAGTCACGGTCGTCGGGCTTCACCGAGACCATCACGTAGGCGTAGGAGATCGGGCCGGCCGGGGAGCCGCAGGACGGGTGGTAGCCCTTCGGGACGGCGACCACGTGGCCCTCGCGGACCAGAGCCACCGTCAGCGGGTCGTCCATCTCCTCGTAGACGCACTGGATCCCGAACGACCCGTTCAGGCCGAAGTAGACGTAGGTCTCCTCGCGCTGGGCGGCGTGCTCGTGCGGCGGCCAGGCAGTCCAGCCGCCCGGGTCGCCGGTGGCCAGGCCGGCGAGGAAGCGCTGGGAGTCGAAACGCTCGTCCAGGAGTTCCCAGACGTCGCGCCGGCTGCCCCGTGCCGGGTCCCCGTAGCGCTTGTGGCGCCGGTCGGCGTCGGCGTCGGCGAACCGCAGGTGCGCGAAGGAGGTGGGCCGGTCGCAGGGAGCGCCGAACCTCATCACCACGGCCCCGGCGCCCCTCAGCTCGAGCCGGGCGCCCGCCGGCAGGTACAGCATGTCGCGGGCGACAGCGGTGCCGGCTTCGTCGTCGTGGCGGTAGGCGGCCTCGCCTGCGATGCAGACCAGCAGGACCTCCTCGCCCGGGTCGGCGGCGACATGCGACGGGGTGTCGCTGAGTTCCACCCGCTGCACCGAGGTGTAGCGGTGCCCCATCCGGGCGGGCTCGATCCGGTGGAGGGTCTCCTCCGGCAGGTAGTGCAGGGTCTGAGTCATCACGGGCTTTCCCACCGGCACGGGCCGGCGCTTGGCGCTAGAGGTGGAGGATTGCGGGGCGGGCCCGTCCGGCGACATCAACCACGGGCCAGCCGGGGCAGAGGTCGAGCGGGCGGGCACCGCCGGCGGTGACGAGGCTGGTCGTTTCGACCTTCCAGCCTGCGGCGGACGGGTTCCAGGCCACGGCGGACCCGAGTTCGATGGGGTCGGCGGTGTCCGGCGTGGCGAGCAGGTCCCGCGGGCTGAACCCGGTGAACCCGCCCTGGTGGTGCCGCTTCCACTCGTCGGCGGCGAAGCCGTGGGCGGCGTAGCCGGCGATCCCGTCGACGAACGCCTCGGCGAGGGTGCGTCCCGGCCGGCTGGCGGCGAGGAACCCTGCCTCGACCTGCAGCAGGTCGAGGTAGCGGTCCTCCCCCACCCCGTCCGTCCAGCGGACACCGCGGGTCACGGCGGCGAGCAGGCCGTGGCGACGGGCCGAGATCGAGACCATCAGCCGTTCTGCGACCCGGCGCTCGGTTGGCAACGGGTGGCGCGCGGTGTCCAGCCGCTCGCCGCTGCCCACCAGGCAGACGACAGGTTCCATCCCGGCCGCCACCAGCGCCGCCCGCACCCGCGCCGCCACGTCCCACTCCCGTTCCCCGGGTCGGCTGCAGGAGACCTCGAGCCCGACGACGGCCGCTGCGTCGTGCACCAGGGCGGTGAGCTGGGTCATCTGCCCCGGGGTGAGCACCCTGCGGGCACGGGCCAGGTCGGGTCCCAGGTCGGCCTTCCCGGGCAGCGGCAGGTCGGCGCCCACCCCCGGCCCGGCCGGCAGCGCGTCCTGGCGGGGGGTCGTCCAGGGGAGTTCACTGACTTCCCAGTCGCCGACCAGGCCGCCCAGTTCCTCGGCCCGCAGCCGAGGGCCCTCGATCACGTTGGTGAGGACCTGGACGGCGGGCAGGCCGCCGTCCAGGCC
>JAEZGC010000120.1 GCA_023437345.1 Actinomycetes bacterium | reverse complement strand
ACAACACCCCCCCCCCCCCCCCCCCCCCCCCCCCCCGTTTACGCGTCCGCGCAGTGAATCACCTTGCCAGAGGCCAGTTGCCGGACGAGGCGCCGACAGGGGTGAGATGATTCGTCTCAGTCCCAATGGGATGCGGCAGCCCGGATTACTGATAGCGTTCGAATCTCACCAGTTGGAGTACCAATCTCGTTGGGCCGCCTGGTGAACCCGTCGACACGACGCTGTTCCCTCTCACGAGGAGGGACTTCTCCTAGGAGGTTCAATGCGAGGACACACTCGCCTCGTTTCGGCTGCCGCGTTGGTGGCCGTTGGACTGCTCGCCAGTGCCTGTACCGGCACCCCCGCACCGACCGCCGGTGGGGCAAGCAGCCCGGCAGCCACAGGCGCTCCCGCCGAGGCCACATCCATCACCATCCGCGGTTGCACCCCGCAGAACCCGCTCATCGGTACCAACACCACCGAGGTCTGCGGCGGCAATGTGCTGGACGCGGTGACCGCCAAGCTCGTCCACTACAACTCCGACACCGCGGCCCCCGAGCTGGACATCGCGGAGTCGATCGAGACCACTGACTCGATCACCTTCACCGTGAAGCTGAAGGCCGGCTACAAGTTCCACGACGGGACCGACGTCAAGGCCAAGAACTTCGTCGACGCCTGGAACTGGGCGGCGTACGGCCCCAACGCGCAGCTGAACTCCTACTTCTTCGAGCCGATCGAGGGCTACGGCGACCTGCAGTGCGGCACCGCCCCGAACGCCGAGGGCGAGGAAGAGGTCAACTGCGAGGCAGCCCCGCCGGCCAAGGACGTCATGTCCGGCCTGGCCGTGGTTGACGACACCACCTTCACGATCAAGACGTCCGCGCCGACCTCGAACCTGCCGGTTCGCCTCGGCTACACCGCGTTCATCCCGCAGCCTGATGCGTTCTTCGCCGACACCTCCGACGGCAAGGCGACCTTCGCCAACGCCGTGATCGGCGCCGGCCCGTACAAGCTCGTCTCCAAGACCGACACCGCCATGGAGCTGGAGAAGTTCGCGGACTACTCAGGTAGCCACGCGGGCTCCGTCGACAAGGTGACCTTCCGGATCTACAACGACCTCAACGCTGCCTACAACGACACCGTCGCGAACAACCTCGACCTGACCGACGTCATCCCGTCCGACATGCTGGTCGGCGACCAGTGGAAGACCGACCTCGACGGCCGCTTCGGGACCCGCGACACCGGCGTCATCCAGGTGCTGACGTTCTCCCCGAAGGACGAGAACTTCAAGAACCCGGACATGCGGCGCGCAATCAGCATGGGCTTCGACCGTGAGCTGATCACCAAGCAGGTCTTCGAGGGCGCGCGTACTCCCGCCACCGGCTGGGTGTCCCCGGTCGTCGACGGCTACAAGGCCGGGCAGTGCACCGACTGCGTGTTCAACCCGACCGAGGCCAAGAAGCTCTACGACGCGGCCGGTGGCTACAAGGGCACCATGCCGATCGGCGTGAACGGCGACGGTGGCCACCAGGTGTGGGCCGAAGCCTTCTGCAACCAGCTGAAGAACAACCTCGGCATGGACTGCGCCGTTGTCGTCACCCCGGACTTCGCCACCCTGCGCACCGGCATCCGTGCCCGTGAGCTCGAGGGCATGTACCGCGGCGGCTGGCAGATGGACTACCCGTCGATCGAGAACTTCCTGACCCCGATCTACGCGACCGGCGCCTCGTCGAACGATGGCGACTACTCCAACCCGGAGTTCGACAAGCTGCTGCAGGATGCCGCGGCCGCCCCGAGCAACGAAGAGGCGAACGCGCTCTACCAGCAGGCCGAGGCCATCCTTGGCAAGGACAACCCGACGGTTCCGCTGTGGTACCAGCAGAGCCAGTTCGGCTGGTCCACCAAGATCGCCGAGGTGAAGATGACCCCGTTCTCCACCTTCGACCTGTCGTCGGTGGTTCTGAAGGGCTGATCACCACATAAGGTAGGCCCGCCGGGATGCAACTCCCGGCGGGCCGACCCATGGGGTCTCTAGACGGAGTTAACGAGCAATATGGGCAAGTTCATCATCAGGCGACTGCTGCAGATGATCCCGGTGATCCTGGGATCAACCTTCCTGATATTCCTGATGGTGTTCATACTTCCCGGCGACCCCACCGCCGGACGGTGCGGGGACCGGGCCTGTTCGCCCGAGTACGTGGCAGCCTTCCGCGCCGAGTACAACCTGGACCAGCCGTTCTTCGTCCAGTACTTCCTCTACCTCGGACGCCTGCTGCAGGGCGACCTCGGCACCAACTTCTACGGCAACACGGTCGTCCACGAGCTGGCGATCCGCTATCCGGTGACGATCCGGCTGGCGCTGATCGCGCTCGCTTTCGAGATCGTGGTGGGCATCACCGCCGGCGTGATCGCCGGCATCCGCAAGGGCAAGTTCATCGACAGCCTGGTCACCGTCAGCACGCTCGTGATCATTTCGATCCCGGTGTTCGTGATCGGCTCCGTCGCCCAGCTGCTGCTCGGCGTCCAGCTCGGCTGGTTCCCCGTCACGGCCACCGAGGGCACCTGGGAGCAACTGATCCTGCCGGGGCTTGTGCTGGGGTCGTTGTCGGTGGCCTACGTGTCCCGGCTGACCCGCACCACGCTCGTCGAGAACCTGCGCGCCGACTACGTCAGGACGGCCCGCTCCAAGGGCCTGTCCACGTCCCGCTCGATCGGCATCCACGCGCTGCGGAACTCCCTCGTGCCGGTGATCACCTACATCGGCGCGAGCTTCGGTGCGCTGATGGGCGGCGCGATCGTCACCGAACGGATCTTCAACATCAACGGCATCGGCTTCTTCATCTATCGAAGTATCACCCAACGCGACGGCACCTCAGTGGTGGGGGCGGTGGTCTGTCTGGTCATCGTCTATCTGGTCGTGAACCTGCTCGTCGACATCCTGTACGGAGTGCTCGACCCGAGGATCAGCCATGACTGAGAGCATCCAGGCCGGCAGCCAGCTGCAGGCCTCGCCCGACCTCATCCAGGGCGATCCCGAGTTGCAGCCGCCGGATGTCCAGACCGCGGCGCCGAGCCGATCGCTGTGGGTCGACGTCTGGGACCACGTCCGGCACAGCCCGATGTTCTGGATCTCCGCCGCGCTGATCCTGCTGTTCGTCGTCATGGCGGCGCTGCCCTGGCTGTTCACCGACAAGGACCCGTACTACTGCGATCTCAACATGGCCCGCCTCGGCCCCGGCCCGGACGCGCTGTTCGGGTTCGACGTCCAGGGTTGCGACGTGTACGCGCGCACCATCTACGGCGCCAGGGCGTCCATCCTGGTCGGCCTGTTCGCGGCGCTGACGACGGCGCTGCTGGGTTCGGCGCTCGGCACCCTCGGCGGCTACATCGGCGGCTGGGTCGACACCGTCCTGTCGCGACTGGCCGACATCTTCTTCGCCATCCCGCTGCTGCTCGGCGGCATCATCATCCTCTACACCTGGCGCACCGAGCTGGGGGCGCCGTACCTGCTCGTGGTCGGCAAGGTGGTGTTCGCCCTCGCGGTGCTCGGCTGGCCGAACATCTTCCGCCTGATGCGGTCCAGCGTGCTGCAGACCCGTCCGCTGGAGTACGTCCAGGCCGCCCGGGCGCTGGGGGCGACTCCGTGGCGGGTGGTGTCGTCGCACATCGTGCCGAACTCGATGGCGCCGGTGATCGTGGTCTCCACCATCGACCTGGGCGCCTACATCGCGACCGAGGCGACGCTGTCCTACCTGGGCATCGGCCTGCAGGCCCCCACCATCTCGTGGGGCCTTGCGATCTCCCAGGCTTCCGGCATCGGCTTCATCCGAAGCGCACCCCACATGCTGCTGTTCCCCTCCCTGTTCCTGTCCCTGACCGTGCTGGCGTTCATCATGCTCGGCGAGGTCATCAGGGACGCTCTCGACCCGAAGATGCGGTGATCTCATGGGACAGACAGACGGCTTCCCGAGCACCTACGTGCCCTCCCCGACCGACGCAGACGACGGGCGGGGGCGCGAACCTGAGCGGGGCACCCGCACGAAGGACGACGCCTTGCGCGCCGAGCGGAAGGTAGCCCCGCTGCCGTCCGACCACGTCTGGAAGCCAGTGGACGGCACCCTGCTCGAGGTCGAGGACCTGCAGGTGGAGTTCCGGCTTCGCGAGGGCGTGGCCAAGGCGATCAACGGTGTCTCGTTCAACCTGGCAGAGGGCGAAACGCTCGCGATCCTTGGCGAATCGGGCTCGGGCAAGTCGGTGACCGCGCAGGCGATCATGGGCATCCTCGACAGCCCGCCCGGGTACATCACCGGCGGCCAGGTGCGCTACTGCGGCACCGACCTGCTGAAGCTGCCGGAGAACCAGCGCCGCAAGGTGCGCGGGGAACAGATAGCGATGATCTTCCAGGACGCCCTGAGCGCGCTGAACCCGGTGTTCCCGGTGGGCTGGCAGATCGCCGAGATGTTCCGCAAGCACCGCGGCATGAACCGCACCGACGCGCTGGACCGTGCCGTGGCGCTGATGGAACGGGTCCGGATCCCGGCGGCCAGGGAACGCGTCCGGTCGTACCCGCACCAGTTCTCCGGCGGCATGCGGCAGCGCATCATGATCGCGATGGCGATCGCGCTCAATCCTGCCGTGCTGATCGCCGACGAGCCGACCACAGCGCTCGACGTGACGGTCCAGGCGCAGATCATGGACCTGCTGAAGGACCTGCAGCACGAGTCGGGGATGGGCCTCATCCTGATCACCCACGACCTCGGCGTGGTCGCCAACGTGGCCGACCGGATCGCCGTGATGTACACGGGGCGGATAGTCGAGACCGCAGGGGTGCACGAGGTGTACGCCCGTCCGGCTCACCCGTACACGCTCGGCCTGCTGGAGTCGATCCCGCGGCTGGACCAGAAGGGCCAGACGCTGCGCGCCATCGGCGGCCTGCCGCCGAGCCTGTTGGCGATCCCGCCGGGCTGCCCGTTCAACCCGCGCTGCCGTTTCGCCGTCGACGTGTGCCGGCAGGTGAACCCGCCGCTGGAGGAGTTCGAACCAGGCAGGGCGGCAGCCTGCCACCGCAAGCAGGAGGTGCTGGCATGGTCGGCGAAGTGATCCTGAGGGCCGAGGACCTGGTCAAGCACTACCCGATCAAGGCCGGCGTGATCCGGCGCACCGTCGGCCACGTCAGGGCTGTCGACGGGGTGTCCTTCGAGCTGTACAAGGGCGAGACCCTCGGCGTGGTGGGGGAGTCGGGCTGCGGCAAGTCCACCCTCGGCCGGCTGTTGATGATGCTGGAGGAGCCGACCAGCGGCTCGGTCACCTTCGACGGGGTCGACATGTACTCCCAGAAGGGGGCGGCGCTGCGCAAGCTGCGCCGTGACATCCAGATCGTCTTCCAGGACCCCTACACGTCCCTGAACCCGCGCAAGACGGTCGGCGACATCGTCGGTGAGCCGTTCGACATCCACCCGGACGCCGCGCCGAAGGGATCGCGCAAGCAGCGGGTGCAGGAACTGCTCGATCTGGTCGGCCTCAACCCCGAACACATCAACCGCTACCCCCACCAGTTCTCCGGTGGGCAGCGGCAGCGGATCGGGGTGGCGCGGGGGATCGCGCTCAACCCGAAGGTGCTGATCTGCGACGAGCCGGTGTCTGCGCTGGATGTGTCGGTCCAGGCCCAGGTGGTGAACCTGCTGGAGCGCCTGCAGCGCGAACTCGACCTCGCCTACATCTTCATCGCCCACGACCTGTCGGTGGTGCGTCACATCTCCGACCGGATCGCTGTGATGTACCTGGGCAAGATAGTCGAGATCGGGAACGACGCGGAGATCTACGAGCGCGCCACCCACCCGTACACCCAGGCCCTGCTGTCGGCGGTGCCGGTGCCCGATCCGGTGGCCGAGGCCACGCGGGAACAGATCGTGCTGCACGGTGACGTGCCCTCCCCGGCGAACCCGCCGGCCGGCTGTCGCTTCCACACCCGCTGCTGGCGGGCCCAGGAGATCTGCCGCACCCAGCCGCCGGAGTTGGTCCACCGCGAGGACGGGGTCGAGAAGCACCGCAGCGCCTGCCACTTCGCCGAGCCCCTGGCCGCGGTCCTGCCGCAGGCCTGACGCAAACGAAATGCCCCGCCTCGGCGGGGCATTTCGGCGTTTCGGGTGGCCAGGACCGGGATCGAACCGGTGACCTTTCACTTTTCAGGCGAACGCTGCTACCAGCTGAGCTACCTGGCCAGGAAGCACATCCGGTGCTTCAGCGACCCCGACGGGACTCGAACCCGCGACCTCCGCCGTGACAGGGCGGCGCGCTAACCAACTGCGCCACGGGGCCTTGTAACAAGGCCGTGCTGGCCGGGAGCGGCCAGCCCCGAAACTATAACGCACCTGCCGGGTGGGGGCGAAATCGGCCGGGCCCTCGCAGAC
>JAEZGC010000116.1 GCA_023437345.1 Actinomycetes bacterium | reverse complement strand
GGCCAGGCTGTCGGCCTCGACGTCGACAGGTTCGCGCCGCGGCTGTCCTTCTTCTGGGCGGTCGGGATGAACTTCTTCATGGAGGTCGCCAAGTTCCGCGCGGCACGGCTGCTGTGGGCCCGACTGGTGCGCCAGTCCGGGGCGAAGAACCCGAAGTCGATGAGCCTGCGGACGCACTCGCAGACCTCCGGCTGGTCCCTCACCGCGCAGGACGTCTTCAACAACGTGATGCGGACCTGCATCGAGGCGATGGCAGCGACCCAGGGCCACACCCAGTCGCTGCACACCAACGCCCTCGACGAGGCGATCGCGCTGCCCACCGACTTCTCCGCCCGGATCGCCCGCAACACTCAGCTGTTCATCCAGCAGGAGTCGGGCACCACCCGATCGGTCGACCCGTGGGCGGGCAGCGCCTACGTGGAGCGGCTCACCTACGAGCTGGCGAAGAAGGGCTGGGACCTGATCCAGGAGGTCGAAGCGGCCGGCGGCATGGCCAAGGCCATCGAGGCGGGCATCCCGAAGATGCGCATCGAGGAGGCGGCGGCCCGCACCCAGGCCCGGATCGACTCCGGACGCCAGCCGCTAATCGGCGTCAACAAGTACACCCTCGACAATGACGTGCTGCCGGAGGTGCTCAAGGTCGACAACCGCAAGGTCCGCGAGGAGCAGGTGGCCAAGCTGGAGCGGCTGCGCGCCGACCGCGACCAGGCCGCCACCGACGCGGCGCTGGACCGGCTGCGCTGGGCCGCCGCCAACCCCGACCCGACCGACCCGGACCGCAACCTGCTCAAGCTGAGCATCGACGCGGCCCGCGAGCGGGCGAGCGTGGGCGAGATCTCCGACGCACTGGAGAGCGTGTTCGGTCGCTACACCGCCAACATCCGTACCATTTCGGGGGTGTACAACTCCGAGTCGGGCAACACCGAGGCTGTCGAGAAGGCGCGCAAGCTGGTCGATGACTTCGAGGTCGCCGAGGGCCGTCGCCCGCGCATCCTGGTCGCGAAGATGGGCCAGGACGGCCACGACCGCGGCCAGAAGGTGATCTCGACGGCCTTCGCCGACCTGGGCTTCACCGTCGACGTCGGTCCGCTGTTCCAGACCCCGGAGGAGACCGCCCGCCAGGCTGTCGAGTCCGACGTCCACGTCGTCGGGGTGTCCTCGCTGGCGGCCGGCCACCTCACCCTTGTGCCGGCGCTGCGGCAGGAACTGGACAAGCTCGGCCGTCCGGACATGATGATCGTGGTCGGCGGGGTCATCCCGCCGCAGGACTTCGACGAGCTGTACGCCGCCGGAGCCGACGCGATCTACCCGCCCGGCACGGTGATCCCCGATTCGGCAATCGAACTGCTGACCAAGCTGCGCGAGCGCCTCGACGCGGCGTGAGCCGCGGACAGGCCGGGGGTGGCCGGTAGTGGAGACTGGGAAGCCGCCGCTGTGGCTGGCCGGCGACCAGACGCCGGGACGCCAGTACGGTGACGCGCCGGCGCCGGGACGTGACCCGTCCCGGCGTCGCCGTCCGGTGAGCGCCGCCGAGCTGGCAGAGCAGGTGGTGACGGGCTCGCGTCCGGCGATCGCCCGCGCGATCACGCTTGTGGAGTCCAGCAAGCCGGCGCACCACGCGGTGGCCGCCGACCTGCTGCGGATCCTTCGCCCCAGGGCCGGCCAGGCGGTACGGGTCGGCATCTCCGGCGTGCCCGGGGCCGGCAAGTCCACATTCATCGACGCGCTCGGGCGTCGGCTGATCGAGGCCGGGCACCGGGTCGCGGTGCTGGCTGTCGACCCGACCTCGGCCCGGACCGGCGGTTCGATCCTCGGCGACCGGACCCGGATGGGGGAGCTCGCGCAGTCCGAGAGTGCGTTCATCCGGCCGTCGCCCGCCGGGGCCCATCTGGGCGGGGTCGCCCGCACCACGCGGGAGTCCATGTTCGTCCTGGAGGCGGCGGGTTTCGACGTCGTCCTTGTGGAGACCGTCGGGGTGGGGCAGTCCGAGGTCGCAGTCTCCGGGATGGTCGACACCTTCCTGCTGATCACCCTGGCCAGGGCCGGTGACCAGCTTCAGGGCATCAAGCGCGGCATCCTTGAAATGGCCGACGTGATCACCGTGAACAAGGCGGACGGGGAGCACGAGGGGGAGGCCAGGGTGGCGGCCCGCGAGCTGGCCGTCGCCATGAAGCTGATCAGCTCCGACCCCAAGGCGCCCCGGCCGCCGGTGCTCACCTCCAGTTCGCTGACCGGAAAGGGACTCGACGAGGTGTGGCAGGCGATCCTGTCCCACCGCGCGCAGCTTGAGGAGGCCGGCGAGCTGGAGGCCCGCCGCGCCCGGCAGCAACGCGACTGGCTGTGGGCACTGGTGCGGGGCGAGCTCGAGGACGCGTTGCGCACTTCACAGCCCGTCGCTGCGCTTCGCGCCCCGCTCGAGGCGCTGGTCAGTTCTGGCGAGCTGTCGGCCCTTGAGGCCTCCGAGCAGATCCTTGCCGCCTTCTACACCGACCTCGCCGGCCGGGCCGCGACCCCGTCCGATCCGGCCCCTGAACCGCCAGGTCCGCCGATCGGCTGACCCCGGCGCATGCCGGTGAGGCTGCCAGGCGTCAGACCAGGACGAGGTCGAAGTCACC
Source organism: Actinomycetes bacterium (assembly GCA_023437345.1). GTDB lineage: Bacteria > Actinomycetota > Actinomycetes > Propionibacteriales > Propionibacteriaceae > Propionicimonas. The sequence continues at coordinate 2,672 of JAEZGC010000116.1, read as the reverse complement.
CTCGGCGGCGAGCAGGTCGCGATAGTGCGCCAGCTGGTCCGGGGACGGCTCGCGCAGCGGCACCGGGCTCGGACGGACGCCGTGGCTGCGGAAGCCGATCACCTTCACCCGCATCCGCGGATCCACCCCGGCCAGCCACGCCCCGGTGCGGCTCACCAGCTCGTCGGCGTCGTTGAGCCCGGGCAGCATCAGCAGGCGGACCTCGTAGAGCTGGCCGCGGCCGGCGAGGTTCCTGATCGTCGCCAGCACCTTGGCATTGCCGACCCCGGTGAGCCGGCGATGGAGGTCGTCATCGAGGCACTTAAGGTCCACCATCGCGGCGTCCATCACGGGGCCGAGCACGACGTCCCAGATCGGGGCGTTGACGTCGCCGTTGCTGTCGACGAAGCAGGTCAGCCGGGCCAGTTGCGGGTCGGCCTTCACAGCGAGGAAGAGCTCCCGCAGGAAGATCGCCTGGCGGGTCGCCTCACCGCCCGACACGGTGATGCCGGACAGGAACGGCGCGGCCGGCCGGATCAGCGACAGGGCGTCCTCGACCTGCAGCCGCCGGGTCCGCGGCGTGGAGTCGTAGCGGCAGGCCGCGACGCACGCCTCGGTTCCGGCGCAGGCCGTCTCGTCCCAGGTGATGCGGCCGTCCGGGCCCACCCCGAGTGCCCCCGACGTGCAGCTGTCCAGGCACTCGCGGCAGTCCAGGCACGGGTTGATCGTGTACGGGTTGTGGCAGGCCAGGCAGTCGAAGGTGCAGCCTTGCAGGAACAGCACGAACCGGTTGCCGGGGCCGTCCACCGGGGAGAACTCGATCCAGTCCGTGACGAGCCCGACCCGGGCGCGCGACAGCACGGCGCTGGCGTCAGCCACGGCTCGCTGGGGACAGCTCGACGGCGGTGATCCGCTTCACCGCGCGGGTGGTGACCGTGTGGTTCTGCTCGGCTGTGGCGGCGAGGTAGTCGCTGGCGTGCCGGGCGCCGTGCTCCTGGATCCCGACCAGGTCGGACTTGCGGACCAGGTAGCCGGTGATCCTGATGAACTCGTTGGAGTCAAGGTTGAAGGTGAAGTCGCGCATCCCCACCTGCAGCGCGCCGCGGATGATGTCGACCATCGCCTGCGGGTTGCCGACGGCGGTGTCGTCGACGTGGAAGATGTCGGAGATCCCGGCCGGGAAGAGGCGGTGGTGTGGCGCGCAGACGGCGATGTGCTGCCGCATCCCCGGCTCGTCGCCGATCGGGATCCGGGTGCCGGCGGTGACGTCGAGGTCGAGGTCGATGCCGCTTTGGGAGTGCAGGTACGCGTAGCCGCCGCCCCCGGCGCACCACGGCAGCCGACGCTGCCCGACCAGGTCGGCCAGCCGGGTGGTGATCCGCAGCGCGAGGGAGTTGGCGGCCTCGTCGTGACCGTAGCGGCCCGCGGTGCCCGCCCGCTCCAACAGAAGGTTGGTGGCTTCAGCAAGGCCGAAGACGCCGAACATCAGCGAGAACCTGTCGAGCTCCACCAGCCCTTCGGTGGCCAGGAAGTGGGTCTCGAAGAAGCGCTGGTCCTCGACCAGCGAGCGGATCCGGGCCTCGCCCAGCTCGCAGGTCAGCTCCACCCAGCCGGGCAGCGCCGCGGCCAGGAACTCCTCGGTGTCGCCGGTGTGGCGCAGCACCGCCTCCTTGAGGTTCAGCCGCACGAGCGAGTGCGCGCCACCGCGCACCTTCAGCGAGTTGTAACAGCTCACCACCGCGTACTGCTCGCCGTGGTCGGCGACCATCATCGGGTGGTTGGCGAAGTGCGGCTTGCCGGTGGCGAAGACGGTGCGGACGGCGTCCAGCACCAGGTCGTCCGGGGTGAGCTCGGGGTCGACCTTGAGGGTGAGATTCGGCACCACCTGGCGCAGCGACCGCTCCACCCGCAGGATCGAGCGGACCACCCGTCCGTCGCGCGGGCCGAGGTTGGCGTGGACGAAGGCGTCCGGCAGCAGCCGGTCGAGCTGGATCCAGAACCGACGCAGCCGCGCGTCGAGCTCGGCGTCGGGCATGGACGCCGGCAGGTACGGCTCCAGCAGCGAGTCGAGGTCGCCGAGGTAGACCGGGTAGGTGGTCACCGAGGGGACGTGACCGTACAGCACGGTGAGGAAGCTGAGCGCGTCGTCGAGGTCGGCCGGCGGGCCGAGCTCGAGGTGCCGGACGCCGACGCGCAGCGCCTTGGCGTAGTCGGGCAGGACGTAGCGCGGGGTGAACGGACGGTGCCCCTCGTACATGTCGCAGATCACCCGCTCGGCCAGCGCCTGGCGGGCCTGGTCGGACAGCGCAGGGTAGGGCAGTGCGGTGGTGGCGAGGGAGGAGAGCCGGCGCAGTCGCTGGCCGTAGTCGAGGGCCGGGCTGGTGATTACCGCCTCGGCGTCGTCGGCGAGCTGTCGTGGATCCACGGCCTCAGCTTATCGCCGCCCGCGACTGCAACTCCCCGGTCGCCGAAGGTGCCGGATGGAGACTCCGCAGGCCCCTCACCTTACTTTTGGATAACGGTTGGTCGCTTCGCCTTCCGCGCGGTAGGTGGGATTCCTCGCCGAGGGATAAAGTCTCACGAGCGGGGCACAACTCCGCACTCTCGTTCCAAAAGGAGACATTCGTGCGACAGGTGATGAAGATCGCTATCGCGGCAGCTACCGCGGCCACACTGAGCCTCGCCGGCTGTGC
>JAEZGC010000320.1 GCA_023437345.1 Actinomycetes bacterium | reverse complement strand
GTCGTGGTGCCCGACCAGCGCGACCTGGCGTCACTGGCGCGACGGGCCGCGCAGTGGTTCGGCAAGGGCAGCTTCGTCACGCTCAGCGCTGACGCCGGCCCGGCGACGCGGTACCGCGCCTTCCTGGCCGCGCTGCGGGGCCAGGTGAAGCTCGTGCTGGGAACCCGCGCGGCCGCCTTCGCGCCGGTGGCCGACCTGGGCCTGCTGGCGCTGTGGGACGACGGCGACGACTCCCACGCCGACCCCCGTGCCCCCTATCCGCACGCCCGCGAGGTCCTCGCGCTGCGGGCCCATCTCGCCGGCTGCGGGTTGCTGCTGGCCGCACGGAACCGGACCGCCGACGTCCAGCGGCTGGTGGAGAGCGGCTGGCTGCGTCCCCTGGCGCTCAGCCCGGGACAGGCTCGGGCGGTATCGCCGGCGGTCAGGGTCTGCCCCGACGAGCAGCGGCTGCCCTGGCCGGTGTTCGCTGCGATCCGTGACGGACTGGCCGCCGGCCCGGTCCTGGTCAGCGTGCCGCGGACCGGCTACCAGCCGCTGGTGGTGTGTGAACGCTGCCGCGAGGTGGCGCGGTGCCGGCAGTGCACCCAACCACTGATCCGCGGCAGGGGCGGGCTGGCATGCCGGTTCTGCGGTCCGCTGACGACCCCCTGGCGGTGTGCCGAGTGCGGCGGGACGCAGATCCGCACCCCCGTGGCCGGGGTGGTCCGCACCGCCGAGGAGTTCGGCAAGGCGTTCCCGGGCACCACGGTGCTGCACTCCAGCGGTGACCACCCGATCGAGCAGGTGGGTGACAAGCCCGCCGTCGTGCTGGCCACCCCCGGCGTCGAGCCGGCAGCCACCGCCGGGTACGCGGCGGCAGTCGTGCTGGACACCGCCAGCGCCCTTTCCCGGCCCGACCTGCGGGTGGGCGAGGAGGCGCTGCGCCGGTGGCTGGCGGTTGCGGCGCTGGTCAGGCCGGGGGAGGACGGCGGCACCGTCCTGCTGGTCGGCGAGCCGTCGGACCGCCAGGTCCAGGCGATGCTGCGGCTCGATCCGGTCGGCTATGCCGAACGGGAACTCGCCGAGCGCCGGGCCACCGGCTTCCCGCCGGCGGCGAAGCTGGTGACCATCGAGGGCGAGCTCGCCCTGCTGGGCCAGATCGCCGACGTCCTGCAGCCGCCGCCAGGGGTGGACCTGCGCGGCCCGTTCGAGGTGCCGGCCGGCCGCAACGACGAGGGGACGCCCGCCCGGCTCACGCTGCGCAGCCCGCTGGCGCAGGGCGCCGAGGTGGTGGCCGCGGTGCGGCTGATGCTGTCCCAGCGGGTGGCCCGCAAGGCCGAGGGGGCGCTGCGGGTGCGGGTCGATCCGCAGGTCGTAGGCTGACGCCCATGCGCCTCGTCTTCGCCGGCACCCCGGTCGTTGCTGCGCGCACCCTCGCCCACCTGCTCGAGCACACCGGGCACGAGGTGGTGGCGGTGGTCACCCGTCCCGATGCCCCGCAGGGCCGGTCCCGCCGCCCCGTGCCCAGCCCGGTGGCCGAGCTGGCGCTGCAGCGCGGCCTGGAGCTGCTGCGTCCGGTGAGCGCGCGCGACCCCGACCTGCTCGCCCGGTTGACCCACCTCGCGCCCGACGCCTGCCCGGTGATCGCCTACGGCGCGCTGCTTCCCGAGCCGGTCCTGGCCGTCCCGACCCACGGCTGGCTGAACGTCCACTACTCGCTGCTGCCGCGCTGGCGGGGCGCCGCGCCGGTGCAACGGGCGATCCTGGCCGGCGACACCGAGACCGGCGTCACCGTGTTCCGGCTCGTCCAGGCGATGGACGCCGGCCCGGTCTTCGCCACCCGGGCGACCCCGATCGGCGACGCCGAGACCGCCGGAGAGCTGCTCGAACGACTCACCCCGCTCGGGGCGGACCTGCTGGCCGAGGTGCTCGACCGGGTCGCCGACGGCACCGCTCAGGCGCAGGAGCAACCGGCTGAGGGGGTGACCGTCGCGCCGAAGCTCACCGTCGCCGACGCCCGGCTGGACTGGCAGCTGCCGGCGGCCCAGCTGGCACGCGTGGTGCGGGCCTGCAACCCGTCGCCGATGGCGTGGACCACCCTGTCGGGGGAGCGGTTCCGGATCCTGCGCGCCGAACCGGCCGCGGGGCAGGCGCCGCCCGGGCAGCTGCAGTTCGCCCGGCGCGAGGTGTCCGCCGGCACCGGCGACGGCCTGCTTCGGCTGCTGGAGGTGCAGCCCCAGGGCAAGCCGCCGATGGCCGCCGCGGCCTGGGCCAACGGGCTGCGGGGTGCCCCGGAGTCCTTCGAGTGAGTGCCCACACGCCAGATCCCGCCCGCCGGGCTGCCTTCCGGGTGCTGCGCCGGGTGGACGCCGACGGAGCGTATGCCAACCTCGCGATGGCTGCGGAAGCCGCGGGCCTTGACCGGCGCGATGCAGCCTTCGCCACCGAGTTGTGCTTCGGAACCTGCCGGGCGCTGGGCACCTACGACGCCGTGATCGAGGCGGCCGCCGGCCGCCCGGTCGCGGCGCTCGACCCGCCCGTGCTCGACGTGCTGCGGCTCGGCGCCCACCAGCTGCTGGCGATGCGGGTGCCCACCCACGCAGCGGTGTCGGCGACGGTCAACCTCGCCGGCGCCGAGGTGGGGCGGCGAGTGACCGGGCTGGTGAACGCGGTGCTGCGGAAGGTGGCGGCCCGCCCGCTGGAGGAGTGGCTGGACCGGTTGACCGCCGGCCGCGACGCCCTCGACACCCTCGCGCTGACCACCGGCCACCCGCGCTGGATAGTGGAGGCCTGGCAGGCCGCGCTCGCAGACCGTCCCGACGCCGAACTGGCCGCTGCGCTGGCCGCCGACAACCTGGCGCCGACCAGCCACCTCGTGATCCGCCCGGGCCTGGCCGAGGTCGCCGAGCTGGGTGGGCAGCCGGCCCGCTACTCGCCGTTCGGCGCCTACACCACCGGGGCGCCCCAGGAGGTCGCCGCGGTGGCCCAGGGCAGGGCCGGGGTGCAGGACGAGGGCTCCCAGCTGGTGGCCCTCGCGCTGAGCCGGGTCGATGCGCCCGGTGGGCCGTGGCTCGACCTGTGCGCCGGCCCGGGCGGCAAGGCTGCCCTGTTGGCGGGACTGGCGATCGGGCAGGGCGAGCGGCTGGTGGCCGGCGAGCTGCAACCCCACCGGGCCGGGCTGGTGGCCCGCAACCTGGCCGGGTACTCCGGCGAGCACTGTCCGGTCACGGTGGTGGCCGACGGAACCCGGCCGGCGTGGCGGTCCGGCAGCTTCGCGCGGGTGATGGCCGACGTTCCCTGCACGGGCCTGGGCGCGCTGCGGCGCCGGCCGGAGAGCCGGTGGCGGCGCAGCCCTGACGACCTGCCCGGGCTGGTTGCCCTGCAGTCGGCGCTGCTGCGGTCGGCGATAGCGGCTGCCCGTCCCGGCGGCGTGGTTGCCTACGTGACCTGCTCGCCGCACCTGTCCGAGACCCGCGAGGTGGTGGCCGGCGCGACGGGCGTCGAGCTGCTGCAGACAGCCGACTATCTGCCCGAGGTCCCCGATGCCGCGGCCGGCCGGTTCGTCCAGCTGTGGCCCCACCGCCACGGCACCGACGCCATGTTCCTTGCGCTGCTGCGGGTGGCGCCCCGGTAAGCTCGCCAGCTGTGGGGATCCGAATCACGCCGAGCATCCTGAACGCCGACCTGTCGAACCTGGCCGCCGAGGTGGCCCGGATCCCGAGCGCCGACCTGGTGCACCTCGACGTGATGGACAACCGGTTCGTGCCCAACCTGACCTTCGGGCTGCCGGTGGTGGAGAGCCTGCGCCGGCACACCGACCAGCCGATGGACATCCATCTGATGATCGCCGACGCCGACCGCTGGGCACCGGGCTACGCCGAGGCGGGCTGTGAGTCGGTCACGTTCCACATCGAGGCGTCGCAGGATCCGGGCAAGCTTGCCCGGACCCTGCGCTCGCTGGGGTCGCGGGCCTGTTTCGCGCTGAAGCCGGGCACCCCGATCGACCCGTACGCCGACCTGCTCGCCGAGGTCGACATGGTGCTGATCATGACTGTCGAGCCCGGCTTCGGCGGCCAGGCGTTCATGTCCGACATGCTGCCCAAGGTCGCCCGCACCCGGGAGCTGATCGCGGCGCTCGGCACCGAGGTGTGGGTGCAGGTGGACGGCGGGGTGTCGGCCGACACGATTGGCCGGTGCGCCGAGGCGGGCGCCGACACCTTCGTCGCGGGCTCAGCGGTCTATTCCGCCGAGGATCCCGACCGGGTGGTCCGCGAGCTGCGTGAACTCGCGCAGCGGCACTCCGGCTGAGTTACGGCCGGCGGTTGCGCCGCCGCAGGTACCGTTCGAACTCGGCGGCTATCGACTCGCCCGACGGCTGCGGCGTCTCCTCGTCACGACGTTCCTCGAGCGCGGCTATGTAGCTTGAGATCTCCGGGTCGTCGGCCACCAGTTCGTTGACCTGCGCTTCCCAGGACGCCGCAGCCTCGGCCAGTCCGTCGGCGTCCAGCGGGGTGTTCAGCACGTCCTCCAGGCGGGCCAGCAGCGCAAGGGTCGCCTTCGGGTTCGGCGGCTCCGCGACGTAGTGCGGTACCGAGGCCCACAGTGAGACAACCGGCATGCCGGCCAGCGACGCCTCGTTGCCGAGTACCCCGACGATCCCGGTGGGCCCCTCGTAGGTCGACACCGAGAGCCCGAGGTCGGCGGCCAGGTCGGCGGTGCTGGCGTTCGCCGCGACCGGGACGGGCCGGGAGTGCGGCGCGTCGGTGAGCAGGGCGCCGAGCAACACCACGATGTCGGGCCGGACGGTACGCAGCATCGACAGCAGCCGGTTGGAGTACTCGCGCCAGCGGTAGTTGGGCTCCGGGCCGCCGATCAGCACCAGGTCGCGTTCGGGCAGGGTGGCGACCAGCACCTCGGTGGTGGGCCACTCGACGATCCGCTCGGTCGGCGACAGCAGCCTGGCGGTGGGCCGGTTGACCTGGAAGTCGTAGAAGTCCTCGGGGTCGAAGGAGAACTCCAGCCGGGCCTTGTAGGTCTCTGCGAGGTGGTCAATGACTCCGCTGGCCGCGTCGCCGGCGTCGTTCCACCCGCCGAACGCAGCCACGACGGCCGGGTTCCGCAGGTCCCTGAGCCCCAGTCTTGCCATGGGCACACTGTAACCCTCGGGCGGCAACGGCCCTCGTAGACTGCGCTGCATGATCCGTGACCTGCGTGCTGCCCTGGCCGACCGCGTCCTCGTGGCCGACGGTGCTATGGGCACGATGCTGCAGGGCTTCGACCTCACCCTTGACGACTTCCAGGGCCACGAGGGCTGCAACGAGGTGCTCAACGTCACCCGTCCCGACGTGGTCACCGCGATCCACCAGGCCTACCTCGGCGCCGGGGCGGACTGCATCGAGACGAACACCTTCGGCGCCAACCTGGCCGCGCTGGGGGAGTACGACATCGCCGACCGGATCAGCGAACTGGCCGGCGCCGGTGCGGCGCTGGCCCGGGCGGCCGCCGACCGGGCCGCCGCCGACGGCCGTCCCCGGTTCGTGCTGGGAAGCATCGGGCCCGGCACCAAGCTGCCCAGCCTCGGCCACGTGAGCTACGCCGCGCTGCGCGACGCCTACCAGCTGCAGGCTGAGGCGATGATCGCCGGCGGGGTGGACGGCTTCCAGGTGGAGACCTGCCAGGACCTGCTGCAGGCCAAGGCTGCGGTCGCCGGGACGCGGCGGGCTCTCGACGCGGCTGGTGCCGACCTGCCGATCCTGGTCAATGTCACCATCGAGACCACCGGCGCCATGCTGCTCGGCAGCGAGATCGGCGCTGCGCTGACCGCCCTCGAACCGCTCGGGATCGACGGCATCGGGTTGAACTGCGGCACCGGTCCCACCGAGATGAGCGAGCACCTGCGGCACCTGTCGCGCTACTCCCGCATCCCGGTCGCCTGCATGCCCAACGCCGGGTTACCGGAGCTCACCCCGCAGGGCGCCCGCTACCCGATGGGCCCTGACGCGTTCGTGGGGTACGTGAAGCAGTTCACCGGCGAGTTCGGGCTCGGGCTGGTTGGCGGCTGCTGCGGCACCACGCCCGACCACATCCGGGCGTTGGCCGAGGCGGTGCGGTCGGCGGCGCCGGCCGGACGCACCCCCGCCCGGGTCGCCAGCGTGTCGTCGCTGTACGCCGACGTGCCGCTGCGGCAGGACACCAGCTACCTGGTGATCGGCGAGCGCACCAACGCCAACGGCTCGCGGGCCTTCCGCGACGCCATGCTGGCCGGCAACTGGGCCGACTGCGTCGAGATCGCCAAGGAGCAGAGCCGCGACGGCGCTCACGTCCTCGATGTGTGCGTCGACTACGTGGGACGCGACGGGGCCGCCGACATGGCCGAGCTCGCCTCCCGGCTGGCGACCGCAGTCTCGCTGCCGATAGTCCTCGACTCCACCGAACCCGAGGTGCTGCGCGCCGGGCTGGAGCGGCTGGCGGGCCGGTGCGCGGTGAACTCTGTGAACTACGAGGACGGCGACGGCCCCGACTCCCGGTTCGCCAGGGTGATGCCGCTGGTGAAGGAGCACGGCGCTGCCGTCGTCGCGCTGACCATCGACGAGGAGGGCCAGGCTCGCACCGCCGAGTGGAAGGTGCGGGTCGCCGAGCGGCTGATCGCTGACCTGACCGGGAACTGGGGGATGCGGGTCGACGACATCATCGTCGACTGCCTCACCTTCCCGATCGCCACCGGCCAGGAGGAGACCCGCCGCGACGCGCTGGAGACCATCGAGGCGATCCGGGAGGTGACCACCCGGCACCCCGGGATCCACACCACGCTCGGGGTGTCGAACGTCTCCTTCGGCCTGAACCCTGCCGCCAGGGTGGTGCTGAACTCGGTGTTCCTGCACGAGTGCGTCCAGGCCGGGCTCGACTCGGCCATCGTCCACGCGGCCCGGATCGTGCCGATGGCGAGGATCCCCGACGAGCAGCGTGAGGTGGCGCTCGACCTGGTCTACGACCGGCGGGCGCCCGGCTACGATCCGCTGGCGCGCTTCCTCGAGCTGTTCGAGGGGGTGACGACCGCCGACACCCGGCAGGCCCGTCGCGACGAACTCGCGTCCCTGCCGGTCGGTGAGCGGCTGGCCCGCCGGATCGTGGACGGCGAGGCCAACGGCCTGGAGGCCGACCTCGACCTCGCGCTGACCGGGCGTCCCGCCCTCTCGATCATCGACGACCACCTCCTGGCCGGCATGAAGACTGTCGGTGAGCTGTTCGGCTCGGGGCAGATGCAGCTGCCGTTCGTGCTTGCCTCCGCCGAGGTGATGAAGGCGGCGGTGCGCTACCTGGAACCACACATCGACGCCACCGACACCGCCGGCAAGGGCACCATCGTGCTCGCCACCGTGAAGGGCGACGTGCACGACATCGGGAAGAACCTCGTCGACATCATCTTGACCAACAACGGCTACACGGTGGTGAACCTCGGCATCAAGCAGCCGGTCAGCGCGATCATCGAGGCCGCGCTCGCCCACAACGCCGACGCGATAGGGATGTCGGGGCTGCTGGTGAAGTCGACTGTCGTGATGCGCGACAACCTCGCCGAGCTGAACGCCCGCGGGCTGACCGACTACCCCGTGCTGCTGGGCGGTGCGGCGCTGACGCGGGCGTTCGTCGAGGAGGACCTCAACGAGCTGTACTCAGGTGAGGTCAGGTACGCACGGGACGCCTTCGAGGGCCTGTCGCTGATGGAGACGGTGATGGCGGTCAAGCGTGGCGAGCCGGGGGCGGCGCTGCCCGCGCCCCGCCGTCGCCGGGTCACTGCCGCCACCCGGACCAGGGGCGAGCCGGCGCCGTCCGACGACGTCCGCTCCGAGGTCGCCCGCGATGTCGACGTGCCGACCCCGCCATTTTGGGGCTCCCGGGTGGTGAAGGGGATCAAGCTCGCCGAGGTCGCCGAGTGGCTGGACCACCGGGCCACCTTCATGGGCCAGTGGGGCCTGCGCGGCACTTCCGGCGGCCCGGGCTACGACGAGCTCGTCGAGACCGAAGGGCTGCCCCGGCTGCGCCGCTGGCTCGACGAGGTGGCGACCAGGGGGCTGGCCGAGTTCGCCGTGGTGCACGGGTACTGGCCGTGCCATTCCGAGGGCAACACCCTGGTCGTGGGGGACCCGGACGAGCCGGGCCGTGAGCTTCACCGGTTCACCTTCCCGCGGCAGTCGCGCGACCGGCGGCTCTGCCTGGCCGACTTCTTCCGCGACGCCGGCGAGGCCGCGGAGCGCGGACCTGACGTGATCGCGTTCCAGCTGGTCACCATGGGGTCGGCGGTCTCTCAGGCGACCGCCGAGCTGTTCGCCGGCGACTCCTACCGCGACTACCTCGAGCTGCACGGGCTGTCGGTCCAGCTGACCGAGGCGCTGGCCGAGTACTGGCACGCCAGGGTGCGCGCCGAACTCGGCCTGGCCGGTGACGGCGGCCGCGACGAGATGATCCGCGACCAGGCCTACCGGGGGAGCCGCTACTCGTTCGGCTACCCGGCCTGCCCCGACCTTGCCGACCGCGCCAAGCTCGTGGACCTGCTGGAGCCGCAGCGGATCGGTGTCACCTTGTCCGAGGAGCTCCAGTTGCACCCGGAGCAGTCCACCGACGCGCTGGTCGTCCACCACCCGGAGGCGAAGTACTTCAATGCGCGCTGAGCGGCGGTGGCTGGCGGGCGGCCTGACGGCGCTGCTTCTGGCCGGCTGCACTGTGGAGCCGCCGGAACCCACCGAGCTGCCGTCGCCGTCCGCGACGCCCCTGCCGCGCGACTTCACGGTGACGACCTCTGGACCGCTCCGGGTCGCCGATCCCGCGCTGGCGCTGGGGGACACCGACGCGCTGCTGGTGACCAACCTCTACCAGCGCCTGATGCTGGTGGACCCCACCACGGGCGAGCTCAAGCCGGACGCCGCCACCGACTGCATCTTCAGCTCCGAGACCGTTTACGAGTGCACCCTGCCGGCCGCCCTCACCTTCCACAACGGCAACCAGGTGACCTCCTCCGACGTCAGGTTCAGCATCCAGCGCGCCCTGCGGCTCGACGTGCCAGGCACGGCCGTCGGGATGCTCGACAGCCTGGTCAGGATCTCGGCGCCCGACCCGCAGACCGTCAGGTTCCACCTCGCCTTCGCCGACAGCAGGTTCGGCTACGCGCTCACCTCGCTGACCGCCTCGATAGTGGACGAGGAGAGCTTCAACCCCGACACCGGGCTGCCGCTGGAGGCGCTCCCGATCGGGTCGGGGCCCTACCTCGTGGAGTCCATCGGCAGCCAAGGGGCGATCCTCGACAGGTTCGTCGACTACGTGGGCCCGCTGGTCGGCGTCCTGGACCGGATCCGGCTCAAGCACGCCGTCGACTCGGCTGCTGCCGAGGCCGCCATCGCCGACGGCAGCACCGACGTGGTCTGGCGCAGCCTCGACCCGCCGGCGCTCGACCGGCTGGAGGCCGAGATCGAGGCCAACCCCGACAAGACCACCGCGATGGGCTTCACAAGGTTCCCGCTCGACGGCACCCGGGTGACCCGGCTGGCCTGGGCCGTCGACTCCGAGCACCGCGGCGACGCCCAGTTGCGCGACGGGGTGGCGCTGACGCTGCAGGCCGACCGGACGCTGTCCTCCCTGGTACCGGCCGGGCTGGAGGGGTATCTGCCGTCCTTCCCGGTGGGCGGCCGGCCGACCCTGCCCGCCATCGAGGGGGAGCGGATCATCCTCACGCTGCGCTACCAGCCGTCCTCGCCCGGCCACGCCGACGTCGCCAGCCTGGCGCGGGCCAAGATCGAGGAGCTCGACCGGGTCAGCGTCCGCCTGGTCACCGAGGGTGCCGCCGACCTCGTGCTGTCCGACTTCCCGGCGTGGGTGCCGACGGCGGCCGGGTGGCTCCAGGCGTACCTGGCGAACCCGCTGCCCGGCAGCACCGACAAGCTCGCCGAGCTCGACCGGCGCGCCCGCACCACCTCAGGTGACGCGCGCCTGGTGGCTCTGGGAGAGTTGCAGAAGCAGGCGGCGGCTGATGCCACCGTGCTGCCGGTGTCGCAGGCCGACGGGATCCTCGTGCTCGGTCGCGGCGTCACCGTGGCGGGGCCGGCGCTGGGCGGTTCGGGACACCTGGGATTGTGGGGATTGCGGCATGGCTGAGCCGAGCGGGGTACGCACCGGGCTTCTCGTGGCGGGGGAGCGGGTGGCGCTGACCGACCCGAAGGGACGCCGGCACTCGATTCTGCTCGCGCCCGGCGGGGTGTTCCACACCACCCGCGGCGGGATCAGCCATGACGACCTGATCGGCGGCCCGGACGGCCAGGTGGTCACCTCGGCGGGCGGGGTGTCCTACGTCGCCTTCCGTCCGCTGCTGGAGGAGTTCACAGTCACGATGCCGCGCGGCGCCGCTGTGGTGTACCCCAAGGACGCCGCCCACATCCTGATGCAGACCGACATCTTCCCCGGCGCCCGGGTGCTGGAGGCCGGGGCCGGGTCGGGGGCGCTCAGCCTGCACCTGCTGCGGGCGATCGGCACCGGCGGGCGGCTGTACTCCTACGAGCGACGCCCCGACTTCGCCCAGATCGCCCGCCGTAACGTGGAGACCTTCTTCGGCGGTCCGCACCCGGCGTGGGAGCTGCGCGAGGGCGACCTGGTGGAGGCGATCGGCCCCGAGCCTGTCGACCGCGTCGTGCTGGACATGCTGGCCCCCTGGGAGTGCCTGCAGGTGGTCGGCGAGGTGCTGGAGGCCGGCGGCGTGCTGTGCTGCTATGTGGCCACGACCACCCAGCTGGGTCGCACCATGGACACCCTGCGGACCCATGGCGGCTTCACCGAGCCGGTAGCCCGGGAGTACTCGGCACGGGAGTGGCACGCCGAAGGGCTGGCGATCCGGCCGGGCCACGGCACGTCCGGCCACACCGGCTTCCTGATCTTCGCCCGCCGGCTCGCGCACGGCACCACGGCCCCGCTGCGCCGCCGCCGTCCCGCCCCCGGCGCCTACGGTCCCGACTACTCAGGTCCCCGCCCGGCGGGGGTGACCAGCGAGCCGGCGGAGGGCTGAGATGGACGACCTCGACCAGCTGCGCCGGGCCCGCGAACTCGCCGAGCGCCGGCTGGCCGACGCCCGGGCCGACGCGCGGGCGCTGGCCCAGCAGAACGAGAAGCTGAACGCGACGCTCGCCCAGGCCCGCGACTCGCTGGTGACGCTGCGGGCGCAGCTTGAGGAGCTGGCCGGTCCGCCGGCCAGCTTCGGCGTGGTGGTGGCGGTCGGGCCGGACCGCACCGCCGACGTCAGCACCGCCGGCCGGCTGCTGCGCTGCCGGGTAA
>JAEZGC010000317.1 GCA_023437345.1 Actinomycetes bacterium | reverse complement strand
GCGGCCCTGCCAGGAAGCCGTCGATGAGCCTTTTGCGCACCAAGTCGATCGAGCAGTCGATAGCCGACACCGACGAGCCGGAGTACCAGCTGAAGAAGTCGCTGACCGCCCTGGACCTGACGGTCTTCGGGGTCGGCGTGGTGATCGGGGCCGGCATCTTCACCCTCACCGGACGGGCCGCGCACAACGTGGCCGGCCCGGCGATCGTGATCAGCTTCGTGATCGCCGCGCTGGCCTGCGCCCTGGCTGCGATGTGCTACGCCGAGTTCGCCTCCAGCGTGCCGGTCTCGGGCTCGGCCTACACCTTCTCCTACGCGTCGCTGGGCGAGATCTTCGCCTGGATCATCGGCTGGGACCTGATCCTTGAGATGTTCCTTGGCGCGTCGGTGGTAGCCCAGGGCTGGAGCGCCTACTTCGGGGTGTTCCTGGAGCGGCTCGGCATCGTCCTGCCCCCCGAGTTCAGCTACGGCGGGATCGTCGACGTGCCGGCGGTGCTGCTGGTGATCGGCCTCGGTGTCCTGGTCACCCTCGGCATCAAGGAGTCGCTGCGGGTCAACCTCGTCCTCGTCGCGTTGAAGCTGTTCATCGTGCTGTTCGTGATCGTGGCGGGGATCGGGTTCATCGACCCCGCCAACTACTCCCCCTTCGTCCCGCCGGCGGCGCCGTCGGAGGCTGCCGGGTCCTGGCTGACCCAGCCGCTGCTGCAGTTCTTCTCCGGTGCCACGCCGAGCGTGTTCGGGGTCGGCGGCGTGCTGGCCGGCGCCGCCCTGGTGTTCTTCGCCTACATCGGGTTCGACGTCGTCGCGACCACCGCCGAGGAGACGAAGAACCCCCAGCGCGACCTGCCGATCGGCATCATCGCCTCGCTGGCGATCTGCACCGTCCTCTACTGCGCCGTCGCCTTCGTCGTCACCGGGATGGTGTCCTACGACGAACTCGACCCGACCGCGGCGCTGGCCAACGCCTTCGCCCACCACGGCCAGGAGTGGATGGCCACCGTGATCGCGGCGGGGGCCGTCGCCGGCCTCATCACCGTGGTGCTGACGCTGCTGATCGGCGCCACCCGGCTGATCTTCGCGATGTCGCGAGACGCCCTGCTGCCGATGGGGCTGGCCAAGGTGCACCCCAAGTTCCGCACCCCCTGGGTGATCACGCTGATCGTCACCGGCGCGGTGGCCCTGTTCGCCGGGTTCACCCCGATCGGGGTGCTCGAGGAGATGGTCAACATCGGCACCCTGTCGGCGTTCGTGATGGTCTCGATCGGGGTGATCGTGCTGCGCCGCAAGCGGCCCGACCTCAAGCGCGCCTTCCGGGTGCCGTTCTCGCCGTGGCTGCCGCTGGCCTCGGCGGCGATCTGCGGCTACCTGATGCTCAACCTGTCGGTCGAGACCTGGCTGCGCTTCCTGGTCTGGCTGGCGATCGGCTTCCTGCTGTTCTTCGGGTACTCCCGGCGGCACTCCCGCCTGCAGACCGGGACGCCGATCCGGCCGGACGTGCTGGCGGCGATGCAGGACGGCATGGTGCACCCAGACGTCGAGCACGCCATCCGCGACAGCCACGAGCCGATCCGCCCCGACGACCTGCGCTAGTCACCGCGACGGCGGGCTCCGACCACTGCAGTACAATCTGGAAGGTTGTCTACAGATCCGGAGCCCGCATGCCCGTCCGCGCAGACCTGCGCAATGTCGCCATCATCGCCCACGTCGACCACGGCAAGACCACCCTCGTGGACGCCATGTTGTGGCAGTCGGGGGCCTTCCGTGAGAACCAGGACGTCAACACCCGCGTCATGGACTCGATGGACCTCGAGCGTGAGAAGGGCATCACGATCCTGGCCAAGAACACGGCTGTCGACCACGTCCTGGCCGACGGCTCGACGGCGACGATCAACATCATCGATACCCCCGGCCACGCTGACTTCGGCGGCGAGGTGGAGCGCGGGCTCGAGATGGTCGACGGCGTCCTGCTGCTGGTGGACGCCAGCGAGGGTCCGCTGCCGCAGACCCGGTTCGTGTTGCGCAAGGCGCTGGCCAAGAACCTGCCGATCATCCTTGTGATCAACAAGGTGGACCGCTCCGACGCCCGGATCGCCGAGGTGGTCGACGAGGTGTACTCGCTGTTCCTCGACCTGCTGGACGAGGACGAGGCGCACCACCTCGACTTCCCGATCATCTACTGCGCCGCGAAGGCCGGACGCGCCTCGCTCACCCAGCCTGCCGACGCCACGCTGCCGGACTCGCCCAACCTGGAACCGCTGTTCCAGCTCATCATGGACACGATCCCGGCCCCCACCTACACCGAGGGCGCCCCGCTGCAGGCGCTGGTGACCAACCTCGACGCGTCGCCGTACCTTGGCCGGCTAGCGCTGTGCCGGGTCGTCGAGGGAACCCTGAAGCGCGGCCAGACCGTCGCGTGGTGCCGCAGGGACGGCTCGATCACCAACGTCCGGCTCTCGGAGCTGCTGATCACCAAGGCACTCGAGCGGGTGCCTGCCGACCTCGCCGAGCCGGGCGACATCGTCGCGATCGCCGGGATCCCCGAGATCACCATCGGTGAGACCCTCGCCGACCCGGCCGACCCGCGCCCGCTGCCGCTGATCCACGTCGAC
>JAEZGC010000269.1 GCA_023437345.1 Actinomycetes bacterium | reverse complement strand
GCCACCCAGGCCGGGATGGACCCGGCCGAGGCGCTCGGCGTGCTCGCGCTGAAGAGCCGTGACAACTCGCGCACCCCGATGCAGTGGGACGCCTCCGCCAACGCAGGGTTCACCACCGGCACCCCCTGGCTGCAGGTGAACCCCAACCACGCCACGATCAACGTCGAGGCGGCGACCGCCGACCCCGACTCGGTGCTCCACCACTACCGGCGGCTGATCGCGCTGCGCCACGACCTCCCGGTCGTCCGTGACGGAAGGTTCGAGCTGCTCGTGCCCGACGACGAACACCTGTTCGCCTACACCCGCAGCCTGGACGGCGACCGGCTGCTGGTGGTGGCCAACCTCGGCTCCGAGCCGCTGCCGCTGCCGCTGGGCGAGCTGCCGTCCCTGGTCGGCGCGACGGTGCTGCTGGGGACGCGCGACTCCGAGGGCCCCGTGCTGGAGCCGTGGGAGTCGCGGGTGTATTCCTTGCAGCGCTGACGCGCTGCGCGTCGAGACTCCGGCGTCCTCAACCGCTGGCGCGGTGGAGGCCTTCTCGTCTACTCCTTGCAGCGCTGACGCGCTGCGCGTCGAGACTCCGGCGTCCTCAACCGCTGGCGCGGTGCTACTCCAGTTCGGGCTGGCGCGGCGCACCGGTGAGCGAGAGCGAACCCGCCTCACGCAGCGACGACTTCACCGCGCGAGTGACGGTGTCGCCGGTCTTCTCGGCCTGCTCGATGGCAGCCTTCGGCGCGCTGAAGTTCATCTGCTGCCGGGCGACGAAGGCGAGCCCGCCGGCGATCAGCAGCAGCAGCACGGCCATCACCGAGAACCCCCACGCCAGCGCTCCGAGCGCCGACAGCGAGAACCAGGTCATGAACCCCAGCGAGAGCAGGAAGGACAGCCCGAAGAAGAGCAGCATGCCGGCTGTGATCGCAAGGTAGGCGGCTCCGCCGAGCAGGCCGGCGCCGATGCCGGCGGCCTTGGCCTGCGGGATGAGTTCGGCCTTGACCAGTTCGATCTCGCCCCTGACTATCGTCCGGACATCCGTCTGGATGCCCTTGATGATGCCGGCGAGGTCCTGCTGCTCTGCCATCCGAGGCTCCTTGCGCTGGTGGTGGCCTCAGCCTACCCAGTCCGCGCCGCCGCTGAACCGTTCGAGTCGTAACCCGTGGCTACAGGGTGATCCGCAGCCCGACGTCCTCAGGCTCCAGCGGGGCGGTCAGCTCGGTGTGGTCGACGGTGCCGCGCCAGCAGGTGACGGTGTACGGCAGCAGCAACGGGTCGGGGACGCGGGCCACCGCGTCGTACAACGCGTCGGCGTCCGCCAGCACCTCCCGGCGCAGCTCGGGGTCGGCGTCGGCAGCGCCGGAGAGCCGACCGATCATCTGCCGCAGATCCTGCTTGTCGGCCGGCACCCAGCGCCGGAACTCGCGGCGCTGGAGCATCGGGAAGTACGGGTTGTCGTGCAGCGCCGCCTGGGTGGGGGCGAGCGCGCCGCCGGTCATCGCATCCGGGTCGAGCCGTCGGACGATGCCCGCCAGCCGCCGCACCCACGGCACCGAGTCGTCGCGGGCGGTGTGGACGACGGCCAGGCTGCCGCCCGGACGCAGGACCCGGGCGAACTCGGCCAGGGCGAGCCGTGGCGGCAAGGTGTGCAGCAGGTCGACGACCACCACCTGGTCGGCGACGCAGGGCACCAGGGGGATCGCGTCCGGGGCCGCCGTGATGGCGACCAGACCCGGCAGGCGGGCAGCTGCGGCGGCGACCCGGGCGGCGTCCCTGTCGACCACGGCGAGCCTGGTCGGGTGCGGGTTGAGCCGACGGGCCAGGGTGAGCGATCCGATCCCCACCGCCAGCAGCGAGGCAGCGGCGGGCGCGGTCAGCCATTCCACCGCCGACGGCGGGAACGGGCTCACGGGCCGGGCCATGCCCGCATCGTACGTTCCCGCTTCCCGACGGCGGCCAAGGCGCGGCGCACCGGCGACGAGTTGTCGCCTCGCCGGTGCGGCGCGACGTCTCAGTCCGTACTCGTCGACCCGGCGAGGAAGCTGCGCACCGTCTGGTTGAACCCGTCGGGGTCGACGACGAAGCCCATGTGGGTCGGCATGGTCGCGAACCGGGCCGCCGGCAGGTTGGCCTCGGTCCAAGCGCGGGCCGGCTCGGCCCAGTCCTCCCGGGCGATCAGCAGGGTGGGCAGGCTCTCCGCGGCAGCGCGGGCCGCGTCCGACAGGTCGGTGGTCAGGCCGTCGGCTCCGGTGCCGATCGCTACATGCTCGGGGGCCTGCATGCCGAGTTCGAAGACCCGGGCCAGGTCGGGATGCTCGGTGCCGGTGTCCTCCGGCAGGCCGAGCATGTAGGCGGCATAGCCGGTCCAGAACTCCTCCCGGCTGTGGATCATCGCCTGCAGGAAGGCGACGATCCCGTCGTGGGCGAGCACTGCCTCGCCCCACTCGCTGGGGTCGTTGGGGTCGGCGGGAACCTTCGGGGTCTCGTCCACCAGCAGCAGCGACGAGATCCGGTCGGCGTCGTGGTCGCGCAGGTAGGACAGCACGTCGAGCACGCCGAAGGACCAGCCTGCCAGGGCCACATCGTGAAGGTCGAGCGCCCGCAGCAGCGCGTCGAGGTCGGCGCCACGGGTGGTGAAGTCGTTGCCCGTCAGCGGCTTGCTCGAGCGACCGTGGCCACGCGGGTCGTACGCGATGACATCGAAGCTGTCGGCCAGCCCGGTGAGCTGGTGGACGAAGAAGTCGGCGGTGCAGGTCCAGCCCGGGACGAGCAGCAGCGGGCGTCCGGACCCGGCGCGGAGCACGCGCAGGCGAACGTCGGGCGCCACCTCCACCTCCGACTCGGCAACGCTGGCGGGCACCGGTGGCATCATCACGTCAGTCATGGCCGAAGTCTGGGCGAGCTGCCGGTGGCCGGGCAAGGACGGGCCCGGTTCGTGCTCACCCCGCGGACGGGTCGTCGGCGCCTGTGGATGACGCGGGTTATCCACAGGCCGACCAGGAAGTCGGCGCAAACCGGCACCGGCGACCAAGAATCCCGGCGTGGAACGCGTCGACGTGCTCGTGGTGGCGGGCCCCGGTGAGGTCCAGGACCTCGTCCTGTCGGCTGCCGCCGCGCAGGACCTGACCGCGCGGGCGGTCGCCGGCCTGGAGGAGGCAGCGCAGCGCTGGGAGTCGGCCGGCGCGGTCTTCATCGCCGACGCGCTGGCCGAGCAGGTGGCCGGCCGCGGCCTGCCCCACCGCGACGACGTGTTCCTTGTCGGCACCGACGAGGCGGCGCTGGCCGCCTGGTCGGCGCCGCTGGCGGCCCGGGTGATCGGGCTCCCCGCGGGAGCGGCCTGGCTGGGGGTGGTGC
>JAEZGC010000265.1 GCA_023437345.1 Actinomycetes bacterium | reverse complement strand
ACCCGAAGGTGGGAGCCCGTCTGCGTCACTCAGTGGGAGTGGTTGTGGCCGTGGTCGTCGTCCTCGTCCTCCGGCTTGTCCACCACCGAGGTCTCGGTGGTGAGCAGCAGGGAGGCGATGGACGCGGCGTTGGCCAGCGCCGAACGGGTGACCTTCACCGGGTCGATGACCCCGTGGTGCATCAGGTCGCCGTACTCGCCGGTGGCGGCGTTGTAGCCGCTGCCCGGCTCGAGCTCGGCAACCTTCGACACGATCAGGTAGCCCGGCTCGCCGCCGTTCTCCGCGATCCAGCGCAGCGGCTCGACGACGGCCTTCGCCACGATCGCGACACCCGTCTTCTCGTCGCCGCTCTTGCCCAGCCCGTCGGCCAGCACCCGGGCGGCATGGACGAGGGCCGAGCCGCCGCCGGCGACGATGCCCTCCTCGATGGCCGCGCGGGTCGCCGAGACGGCGTCCTCGATGCGGTGCTTCTTCTCCTTCAGCTCGACCTCGGTGGCCGCGCCGACCTTGATCACGCAGACCCCGCCGGCGAGCTTGGCGACCCGCTCCTGCAGCTTCTCGCGATCCCAGTCGGAGTCGGTTCGCTCGATCTCGGCACGCAGCTGGGCAACCCGGCCCGCCACGGCGTCGGCAGCGCCGGCACCGTCGACGATCGTGGTGTTGTCCTTGGTGACGACGATCCGACGGGCCCGGCCCAGCGAGTCAAGCCCGACCTGGTCGAGCTTGAGGCCGACCTCCGGGGCGATCACCTGGCCACCGGTGAGGATCGCGATGTCCTCCAGCATGGCCTTGCGCCGGTCACCGAAGGCGGGAGCCTTCACGGCGACCGAGGTGAACACGCCACGGATCTTGTTGACGATCAGGGTGGACAGCGCCTCCCCGTCGACGTCCTCGGCCACGATGAACAGCGTGCCGCCGGCGCCGATGACCTTCTCCAGCACGGGGAGCAGGTCGTTCATCGACGAGATCTTGCCCGAGTTGATCAGGATGTAGGGATCCTCAAGGATCGCCTCCATCCGGTCGGGGTCGGTGACGAAGTACGGCGACAGGTAGCCCTTGTCGAACTGCATGCCTTCGGTGAACTCGAGTTCGGTGCCGAAGGTGTTCGACTCGTCGACGGTGATCACGCCGTCCTTGCCGACCTTGTCGAAGGCATCGGCGATCAGCGCGCCGATCTCGGAGTCGCGCGCCGAGATGGTGGCCACCGAGGCCATGTCCTCGGTCGTCTCGATCTCACGGGCCAGGGAGCGCAGCTCGGCCTCAACGGCCACCACTGCGGCGTCGATGCCCCGCTTGAGCTCGATCGGGTTCGCGCCGGAGGCCACCGCCCGCAGGCCCTCGTGGACCAGCGCCTGGGCGAGCACTGTGGCCGTCGTCGTGCCGTCACCGGCGACGTCGTTGGTCTTGGTGGCCACCTCCTTGGCCAGCTGGGCGCCGAGGTTCTCGAACGGGTCGGTGAGCTCGACCTCCTTGGCGACGGTGACACCGTCGTTGGTGATGGTCGGCGCGCCCCACTTCTTGTCGAGCACCACGTAGCGGCCCTTCGGGCCGAGCGTGACCTTCACTGCGTTGGCGAGGGCGTCGACGCCGCGCTCAAGCGAGCGGCGGGCGTCCTCGTCGAACTGAAGGATCTTTGGCATGGGTGGTGGGTCCCCTTACTTGGTGACGACGGCGAGGATGTCGCGGGCGTTGAGCAGCAGGTACTCCTCGCCGTTGTACTTGACCTCGGTGCCGCCGTACTTGCTGAAGATGACGATGTCACCCTCGGCGACGTCGAGCGGGACGCGGTTGCCGTTGTCGTCGATCCGCCCCGGGCCGGTGGCCAGGACGCGACCCTCCTGCGGCTTCTCCTTGGCGGTGTCGGGGATGACCAGCCCGGAAGCTGTGGTCTGCTCTGCCTCCAGCGGCTGGACGAGGATCCGGTCCTCGAGCGGCTTGATCGTGACTGCCACGTCAAAACCCTTTCGTTCATGGTGGGCCGGCTGGCCCGGCTTGGTCGGTATCAGGTCCCGGTGTCGTCGCGGTGCCACCGAGGTTTGGCACACTCGCTACGAGAGTGCTAACCCGAATCTATACCGGCGCTAGCACTCGATCAAGCCGAGTGCCAATCGCGGCCGCCGCCGCGACGTCCAAGCTAGACTCCGCCGTGATGACAACCCCCGACTGGACCGCCACGGTGATCTGGTGGCACCTCTACCCGCTCGGTTTCGTCGATGCCGAGCGGCACGCGGTGACCACGGTGAGCCACCGGCTGCCGAAGCTGGTGAACTGGCTCGACTACGTGATCGACCTGGGCGCCAACGGGCTGCTGCTGGCCCCCATCTTCGCCTCCGACTCCCACGGCTACGACACCCTCGATCACTTCCGGATCGACCCCCGGCTGGGCGACGACGCCGACTTCGACGCCCTGGTCGCGGCCTGCCGGGAGCGCGGCATCCGGTTGTGCCTTGACGGCGTCTTCAACCACCTGGCCCGCGGCCACGAGCTGGTCCGGCGCGCGATAGCTGCCGGCCCCGGCACCGAGGAGGGCGGCTGGATCAAGTGGTCGCCGGAGGGCTACCCGTGGAACTTCGAGGGCCACCCGCGGCTGGTGGAGATCGACCTCGGCAACCCTGTGGTGGCCCGGTACGTCGGCGACGTGATGATCCACTGGCTGGACCGCGGCGTGGACGCCTGGCGGCTGGACGCCGCCTACGCCGCCGGCGCGCCCGCGTGGCGGCCGATCATCGACCGGGTGAAGGCAGCCCACCCCGACACCTGGATCCTCGGCGAGGTGATCCACGGCCCGTTCGACGAGTTCGTCTCGGCGGCCGGCATCGACTCGATCACCCAGTACGAGCTGTGGCACCTGACCTGGACCGCGCTGAAGGACCGCAACCTTTTCGCCCTCGACTGGGCGCTGAAGAACCACCGCGAACTGATGCAGAGCTTCCGGCCGCAGACCTTCCTGAGCAACCACGACGTCACCCGGATCGCCAGCCAGCTCGACGATGCCCGCGACGTCCGGCTCGCCGCGACGCTGCTGATGCTGCTGCCCGGGGTGCCGTCCATCTACGCTGGGGACGAGCAGGGCTTCACCGGGGTCAAGCAGGAACACGCCTATGGCGACGACTCGGTGCGCCCGCCGTTCCCCGAGACCCCGGACGGGCTGCTGCCGTTCGGCGCGGAACTTCACGACCACTACCGGGAGATGATCGGGTTCCGGCGCCGCAACCCGTGGCTGGCCGATGCCG
>JAEZGC010000204.1 GCA_023437345.1 Actinomycetes bacterium | reverse complement strand
CCCGTGGACCGTCCGCGTCCTCGCGGCGATGCTGGCGCTGCGCAACGGCTTCGACCTGACCGCCCGCCGGCTGCTGGAGGAGGTGGTCCCGCACCGCCGTCACGACCTGGACATACGGGAGCTGGACGCCCAGGCGTACCTGATCGCCGGGGAGTACAAGGCTGCGCTGCGCGAATCGATGGCGATCACCGAGGCGGTCGGCGGCCACGTCCTGGCCCGCACCATCCAGGCCGAGGCCGAGTTCGAGGCGGCGCTGGCGATGGCTGAGGACGACGGCAGTACCAACTCGGTGGAGAACGTCCAGCAGCTCATGCTGGCGGTCGCCGACTACCGGCAGGTGGCCGACACCCACAGGGCCACCCGCGACTACCTGGCCAGCGGGGCGCGTCCGGACGGGGTCGGCTCCGAACCGCTGACCCCCCGGCTCTACACCGAGATCTGCCGCCGCGGGCTGCACGCCGCGATCCTCGCCCAGGAGAGCATGGACCGGCTCGGGCTGCGCGCCGACGCGAAGCTGATCGACGACGCCCAGGACCTGCTCCAGCACCTGCGGGGCATCACCGAGGCGTGCTGCCGCAAGCCGCGCGGTGCCGGGCTGCGCCGGCGGCTGCACCAGGTGCGGCACCTGCCCGACGCCGACGAGGCGTCCCGGCTGGCGATGCTGATGATCTCCTACCGATGGTCGCGCTGGCGCCGGTTCATCCAGAACACCGTGTTCTTCGCCGTCGGCGTCATCGTGTCGTCGCTGGCGCTGTGGGGCGTCCTGCCCGGCCCGGAGTCGGACACGATCCGGGTCACAGTCCTGGCCCTCGGCGTCCTGCTGATGCTGATGCCGTTCGCCCGCAACCTCAAGGTCGGTGTGGTGGAGCTCAGCCGTGAGGTGGAGGTAGCGCCGCTGTCGGGACGGTCGAAGTCGCTGCGCACCTCGCGGCTGCTGCTGCGCGCCCACCACCTGGGCACCCTGCTGCCGCCAGCCCCGCCGGACAAGGGTCGGCGGGCACGCCAGCGCGCCGAGGACGCGGTCGGCCTGCCGGACCGGGCGGCGGCAGCCGGCAGCTGACCGGGCTCAGCCCAGGTCGCCGAGCCGGGTGGCTGGCTCGTCCGAGCGCGCCACCTCGATGGCCTGCAGGTAGCGCGCGTTCATCGGCGGCAGGGCGTCCAGCGGGAAGAAACCGGCGTTCCAGACCTCGTCATCGCCGGGCCCGGGCTCACCGGCCAGCCAGCGGCAGCGGAAGACGTGGTCGAGGTACTGGGTCTGGTCGCCGTTGGGGTAGGTGATCACCTCGGTCACCGTCAGCCAGGCCAGCCGCTCCACCTCGGCGCTGACCAGGGCCTCCTCGGCGACCTCCCGGACAGCCGTGACGTGCGGGTCCTCGCCGGGGTCGACGATCCCGCTGACCGGGGTCCACGAGCCGTCGTCGGAGCGCTGGACCAGCAGCACCTCCTCACCGAAGGGGCCGGGGCGCAGCACGATGGCGGTGGCCCCGGACAGCCACAGCCGGTGGCTGCCCACCTGCTCGCGCAGCTGGATGATGAACTCGGGTGTCGGCATCGTGCCAGCCTAGTGATGCGGCGTCAGTGGGCGGCCGGCAGTCCGGCGCCGGCGTCCTGCGGCTTGGTGAGGAAGGCCGCCGCCACCAGCCCCAGCAGCCAGATCCCGCCGACCACCAGGAAAGACGTCCGCGCCCCGGCCGCCAGCGCCTGCTCGGCGGTGCCGCCGGCGCCGGCCGAGACGGTGGCCATCACGGTGACGAACAGGGCGGTGCCAGCTGCGCCGGCCACCTGCTGGACGGTGCCCACGGTGGCCGAGCCGTAGCTGCGCAACCGGTGCGGCAGCGCCCCGAGCGCAGTGGTGAACAGCGGGGTGAACATGAAGGCCAGGCCCAGGCTCATCAGCAGGTTCGCCACCAGCAGGTGCCACCACGGGGTCTGGGTGCCCACGGTGGCGAACACCAGGAAGGCGCCGGCCACCACCAGGCCGCCGGGGAGCACCAGCCAGCGCGGCCCGACCCGGTCGTAGAGTCGGCCCACCCACGGGGCGAGCAGACCCATCAGCAGCCCGCCGGGCAGCAGCAGCAGGCCGACCGTCAGCGGGTCGAGGTGCAGCACCTTCTGCAGCACCAGTGGCAGCGCGATCACCGAGCCGAACAGCACCGCCATGACGACCGCCATCACCGCGATGGCGATGGTGAAGGCGGGGTGGGTGAAGGTGCGCAGGTCGAGCAGCGCCGCATCGGTCCGCTGCAGCCGCAGCTGCCGCCAGCCGAAGGCCGCCAGGCTGGCTGCGCCGACGGCGAGCACAGCGTTGAGCTGCCAGCCGGCGACCTCGGGGTTGCCGACCAGGCTCAGACCGTAGACCAGGCCGCCGAAGCCGAGCGCCGCGAGCGGGACGCTGACCACGTCGAGGCTGACCTCGCGCGGCTGCTCGAGGTTGCGGACGAACCGCAGGCCGAGCACCAGGATCGTCAGCACGATCGGCAGGACGACCACGAAGACGAAGCGCCACGGCAGGAAGTGCAGCACGAGCCCGGACAGCGTCGGGCCGATCGCCGGGGCTACCGAGATCACCATGGACGTCAGCCCCATCACCCGGCCGCGCATCTGCGGCGGCACGACCTCGATGGTGGTGGTCATCAGCAGCGGCATCATGATCGCCGTGCCGAGCGCCTGGATGATCCGGCCGCCCAGCAGGAACGGGAAGGCGAAGGCGAGCGCGCAGACCAGCGTCCCGAGGCTGAACACGCCCATCGCCAGGGTGAACGCCTGCCGGGTCGTGAATCGCTGGAGCAGCCAGCCGGTGGTGGGGATGACGACTGCCATGGTGAGCATGAAGCCGGTGGTCAGCCACTGCGCCGTGCGCTCGGTGATCTGGAGGTCGACCATGATCGTGGCGAGCGCGACGTTCATGGCCGTCTCGTTGAGGATGACCACGAAGGCGCCCACCATCAAGACGCCGAGCAGGCGGGTCGTCGGCCGCGGCAGCCGTCCCGGCTGGGCGGGCGCGTCCGGCGCCCCCGGTGCCTGAGTGGTCAGGTCGGCTTGGCTCATGGGTTCCCCTCGGGGTGGCTGCAGGACGGTTAGTCGCGACGGCCCGTCGCGCGGGCTGCGCCCCCGTCGGTAACGCGCTGACTAGGCGTACAAGTCGATCCGCGCGCCGGGTATTCCAGCTCGAGGCAACCTGGCGCTGGTGGGATGGCCGGCGGCGGCCGTCCGGTGGGTCAGGTGGTGCCCTCGTAGAGGCCCATTTGGTTGCCCTCGGAGTCCACGAACACCGCCCACCAGCTCTCGGGGGTGATCTCGGACTTCGGCCGTAGCGTCCGCCCGCCGTTCTCGGCGACGGCGGCCAGGACCTCGTCGATGGAGTCGACCTCGACGTAGCTGAGCGGGGTGGCCACCTCGTCGCTGCGCGCCGTGAACCCGCCGCCGGATATTCCGTTGGGAGCCCGCCACATCGGGTAGCCCTCGAATCCCTCGGGCTCGGCGATCTCCCAGCCGAGTACCGCGTGGTAGAAGTCGACCGCGCGCTGCTGGTCGTCGAACGGGATGTCGATGTGGGTGATGTCGGAGTGCGGCATGGGTCCTCCCCGGGGTGTGGGACGCGAGTTGAGTCAGCCTAGGCGGGGCAGCGCAGGGTCGGAAGGTCGTCGGCGTGCGTATCGGGAATCGGACGGATATAACACGAATAGGAGACGTGCGCGCGGAAACCTGAATTATTGGCGGCCTGATGGCCGAAGTTTGTGCATCAGCGCTGCTCAGAGGCTACTGCCCCACTCCGCTGGCGGGTGCCCGCCGGTCATCGCGTCCCGTCGTCCATCTCACGAGGCGCATAATCGGTTGACACGGCCGCGAAATTGCCCCCGACAATTCACCACTTCAAGTGGACAGGTAAGGCTTGGATTGCCTAAGTTTACGTACTGCAGGGCACTTGACAGCGGTTCCTGATACGCACGCAGGGACGCCCGCTGGCCTGGCGCAGTGTGGCAACTGGAACCCCGTGCGCAGAAAAGGAGAAAGTCGTGGCCGTCGCATCTGCGAATCACGCAAAGGTACGTCTGCTGGGCCTGATCGTCATGATCGTCGGCGCAGTCTTCATCATCGCCGGCGCCGCCACCTGGGGCGCTGTGAGCAGCAAGCTCGCCGCGGAGCGGATCACCGTCTCGGGCGACGCCCCGATGATGGCCGGCGCTCTCGTGGCCGACCCGCTGAGCGCCTTCGTTCAGGCCGATGTCATCAACCACCACGCCCTCGAGGCCACCGGCGGCAAGACCTACGCCGAACTCGACCGCGAGGACCCGCTGCGCGCCACCGCCATGAACGGTTCGTTCCTGCGGGCGTCGCTGTTCACCTCGGTGATCGCCTTCGGGGTGGCGCTGTTCGCCATGGGCGTGGGTGCCATCTCCATCCTGCTCGGATGGGGTCTCCGGCTGCTCGGTACCGCACCCGCCGCGGTCGTCACGACCGCCAAGGCCGCGGAGACTGCCACCGCCTGACCCGGTTGCCGCCCTGCCCACGGGCGGGGGTGCCGAACCGGCGCTCCCGTCCGGGCGGACGGCAGGTCAGGTGGCCGGAACTCCGCCCGACTATTTCATCACCCCACGATCAACCGGGATCACCCAGACCCGCCGCGCACCCAGTTGCGTGGCGGGTCTTGTCGTGCAGACCTCGCGCGCACGCCCGATCGCCCCGTACTGGTGAGTGTCCCTCCCGACTATGAGGGGGACACTCACCAGTAGGCGGGTCGGCGTGGACGCCCGCGGGGTGGACGTCGCGGTGCCTGGGTGCTGCACTCCACCCCACGTCCTCGGCTTACTGGTGAGTTTCCCTCCCGACTATGCGAGGGACACTCACCAGTAAGGGGGAGGAGGGCGGCGCCGACCCGGGATCGGGGTCAGGCAGGACGAGCGAAGTCAGCGGTGACGTAGTGGCGGTACCTGCCGCCGCCCTTGTAGTGGCCGATTCCGACCTGGGTGTACGACTTGCTCATCAGGATCTTGCAGTGGCCCGGGCTCTTCAGCCAGGCGTTCACCACGGCCTTCGGGGTGGTGTACCCGGCAGCGATGTTCTCCCCGGCCGCCTTGTACTTGTAGCCGGTGGCCTTGATGCGGGTGAAGGGGCTCTTGCCCGAGGCGCTGGTGTGGCTGAAGTAGT
>JAEZGC010000194.1 GCA_023437345.1 Actinomycetes bacterium | reverse complement strand
CCCCGGCACCACCCGAAAGGAGGCCGCCGTGAGCCTGCCCGTGTGGCAATCCACGATCGTCCACATCGGCTCCGGAGCTGCCGAGATGTTCGACGCCGGCGTCTACATCTTCTTCGGGCAGCCCTGCCCGGACGCCCTGGCCGAGGTCAGCCTGGTTCACGACGGCCCGGACGAGGCATTCGTCCCGATCCAGGCCGGCGACGAGATCTGTGTGGCCGGCGGCTGCGTCGAGATCACCGACGTCGGGTCTCTGGCGAACCCCAACTTCGAACAGCTCGGGCACATCGTGGTGTACCTCAACGTGCCCGACGCGAGCCTGCTGCCGGGCGCGGTCAAGGCGATCGGGACCCTCCCGCTCCCGGCGATCGGCGACCGCGTCGAGATCCGGCGCCGAACGGAGGCCTCGTGACCTGGCAATTCGCGGCGCTGCTGATCGGCGCCCTGGTGGCGAGCATGATGCTGTCGCTGTGGCAGCACCGCCGCTACACCACGCAGGTGAACGAACTCGCCCGACGACATGCCGGCGAGGACCTCAAGCTGGTCAGCGGTCGCGGCAAGGGACGCCTGCGGGGCGCCGTCGTCGTGCTGCTGGTGAACCCGCGCGCCGGCAAGGTGGTCGAAGCCCGCAAGATGGTGGGCTCGACCGTGTTCAGCCGGCTGGGACCCGCCCCCGAACTCGTCGGCAGCCTGGCCCGGGTCGCCTCCAGGGCCACCGACAAGCACGTCAGGCTGGCCGTGGAGGCAGCCCTCCAGATGCTCCCGGCCGGCTCCCGTCCCGTCGGCGTGGCGCCTGCCGCGCGCACCCGGGTGCCGATCCCACGACCCCAACCAAGACAAGTCCGAGAGGATCTCCGATGAGCTACACCCAGCGCCTGCTGGCGCGCGAGCAAGAGATCGGTCGCCCCGTGCGGGTCGGCGTCGTCGGCGCCGGCCAGATGGGCAGCGGCCTGATCGCCCAGATCGAGCGGGCCAAGGGGATGACGGTCTCGGCGGTCGCCGACATCGCGGTGGAGCGCGGCATCGAGGCGCTGCGCAAGGCCGGCAGGGACACGGCCGTGGTGGAGCCCGACCTGGCCCGCGCGGCGCAGCTCGTCGAGGACGGCGTCGCGGTGGTGATCAACGATGGACTGCTCATGCCACGGCTGCCGGTCGACATCGTCCTGGAAGTGTCCGGCGTCCCCGAGGTCGCAGCCCAGATCGCCTACGCGTCCCTGCTGGGCCGCAAGGACGTCGCGCTGATGACTGTCGAGGCCGACGTCACCGTCGGGCTGCTGCTGGCCAGCGTGGCGAACGCCGGCAATCAGGTGTACACGATCTGTCGTGGCGACGAACCCGTCGAGTGCCTCAAGCTGGTGGAGTACGCCGAGGACCTCGGTCTCACCGTGGTGGCCGCCGGCAAGGGCAAGAACAACCCGAACCGGCCGCGGGACGTCCCCGAGGACGTCGCCGAGGAGGCCGCCCGGAAGAACATGAACCCGCGCATGCTGTGCGAGTTCACTGACGGCACCAAGACGCAGCTGGAGATGTGCGCGCTGTCCAACGCCACCGGCTACCCGGTGGACGTGGACGGCATGCACGGCCCGTCCGCCAGCGTCGACGAGCTGGCCAGGAAGCTGATCCCCGCCTCCGACGGCGGCCTGCTGCAGCGCACCCCGGCGGTGGAGTACACCGTCGAGGGCGATGTCGCGCCCGGCATCTTCGTGGTCGTCAGGTCTGAGGACCCGGTGGTCACCCACGAGCTCGACTACCTCAAGTTCGGCACCGGGCCGTACTACGCGGTCTACCGTCCGCATCACCTGGCTTCCATCGAGGCTCACCTGTCGATCAGCGAGGCTGTGCTCGACCGCCGGGCGGACTTCCAGACCAAGGTCTGGCGCTCGGAGGTGACAGCGATGACCAAGTTCGCACTGCAGGCCGGCATCACCCTGGAGGGGATGGGCGGCCACCACGTCCGAGGCTGGACGGTGGACGCGGACAAGGCGCGCGAGCTCAACGCCATCCCGATCGGGCTGGTCGCGGGCTGCACCCTGAAGCGGGACCTGCCGGCGGACGCGATTCTCACCTACGACGATGTCGAGCTGGACGAGACAAGGCCGCTGGTGGCGATGCGCCGGCTGCAGGACGCGCTGGTGAAGGCGGGGGTGATCGGCGTCGGCTGACGTGTCCGGTCGCTAAGATGCACCCGACTCCGCCAGATCGACGCGGCGGTGCCCCGCCCCCGGGGAGTGTGCTGGACCAAGAGGTGGGAGACCGAGATGCCGGCGCCGCGTAGCCAGGACATCCTGGTGAAGGCCGCCCGGCTGTACTACCTCGAGGACAAGTCGCAGGGCGAGATCGCCAGGTCGCTCGGCCTGTCGCGCTCCTCCGTCTCCCGAATCCTGACCGCGGCCCGGGAGCAGGGCGTGGTCGAGATCCGGATCCACGCACCCGGGGCGGTCACCCGGGTGGCGGAGCTGGAGCTCGCGGTGCAGCGGGCGTATCCGGTGAAGGCGGCCACCGTGGTGGCCAGGATGCGCAACCGGACGCCGATCGATGTGGTCGCCGAGGCCGGCGCGCGGCTGTTCGAGGAGCGCGTGGCACACCTGTCGTCATTCGGGCTCAGCTGGGGCCTGACCGTCGACCGGTTCGTCGACCAGGTCGAGCTGGAGCCGATCCATCGCTCGCTGCGGATCTGCCCGCTGGTCGGCGGTCTGCCGTCCGACACCGGGCCGGCCGGCAACACCTCCATGGGCATGCTCGCAGTTCGCACCGGCGCCACCGCGTTCCGGTTCGAGTCGCCCGCGGTCGTGGAGTCGCCCCGCACCTGGGCCGCCCTGACCAGCGAGTCGTCGATCAGCAGCGCCATCGAACGGGCGGCGAAGGTGGACATGGCGATCGTCGGGATCGGCGCGTTCGGCCAGCACAACTCCCGGCGGGTGGTCGCGGCGATGCGGCTGACGCCGCAGGAGGACAGGGAGCTTGCCGCGCAGTCACCGGCCGGCGACATCTGCGGCAGGTTCTATGACGTGGCCGGCCGGCCGCTCGACCTGCCGACCTCCCAGCGGGTGATCGGGATCTCTCTGGAGCAGCTGCAGGCAGTTCCCGAGGTGGTCGGGCTGGCAGCCGGGGTGGAGAAGGCGCGAGGCGTGATCGGCGCGTTGCGCACCGGGATCCTCGACGGCATCGTGCTGGACGAGGAACTGGCGCGGGTGGTCGCCGGCAGCGCCGCTCCCTGATCCACCGCTGCGGGCGGGGCGCCCTGTCGCGCGTCGCGAAGCGGAAACCTGCGCCGCGATCGCGTGGCATAGTTGACGTCGTGCCGGAACCCGTCGTCGCCATAGTCGTCGCCGCCGGACTGGGGCTCAGGTATGGCGGCACCCGTCCCAAGCCGACCCTGCGGATCGTCGGTCGGGCCGTGGTCGCGATGGCGATCGAGGCACTCGCCGCCGGTGGCTGCACCGACGCCGTCGTGGTGGTGAACGGCAGGACCGGCCACCTGTTCCGGGCCGCCCTTGAAGGCCTTCCCATCCCGGTGATCACCACCCCGGGCGGGAACTCACGGCAGGAGTCGGTGGCCTGTGGTCTCGAGGTCGTGCGCAACGACCCGGTGCTGTCGAAGGCGAAGCGGGTGCTGGTGCACGACGCTGTCCGGCCGATGGTGCCCGCCCACGTCACCCACGATGTGATCAAGGCCCTGGAGGCCGGTGCCGTGGCCGTCGCCCCGGTCGTTCGGGTGGCCGACACGATGCGGATGGTGGACGGTGACGAGTCCGAATCGCGGCTGATCGACCGCAATCTGCTGCGGGCCGTCCAAACGCCGCAGGGCTTCGACCTCTCCGTTCTGCTCGCCTGCCACGAACGGGCGGTGGCGGACGGGATCACGGTGACCGATGACGTCTCCTGCTGCGAGCACTACGGCCACAAGGTGACCCTGGTGCAGGGCTCGCCGATGGCGCTGAAGATCACCGAGCCCCAGGACCTCACCATCGCCCGCGCGCTGTGGAAGGTCCGCACCACCCTCGGCCACCACTCGGGGCGCCGGTTCTGGCGGCACTGGCGGCTGCGCGCATGAACCTGCGGGTCGGCGTCGGCAGCGACGTCCACCGGCTCCAGGACGGGGTGCCGATGCGGGTGGCGGGGCTGCACTTCCCCGACGAGCCGCAGGGCCTGGCCGGTCACTCCGACGGCGACGTCGCATGCCACGCAGCAGTGGACGCGCTGCTGTCAGCGGCCGGGCTGGGCGACATCGGCAGCACCTTCGGCACCGACGACCCGGCCTGGGCCGGCGCCCCCGGGGTCGCCTTCCTCACCGAGGCGGTCAGCCTGCTGCGGCAGGCCGGGTTCAGCGTCGTCAACGTCTCGATCCAGGTGATCGGCAACCGGCCACGGCTGGCGGGCCGCCGGGCCGAGGCGGAGGCGGTCCTGGCCGACGCGGTGGGCGCGCCGGTCAGCGTCTCGGGCACCACCACCGACGGTCTTGGCCTGACCGGGCGCGGCGAGGGCGTGGCGGCCATCGCCACCGCGCTCGTCAGCGGGCCGGCCGGCTGAGTCGCCGCGTCAGCGCACCTGCTCCTTCGGCACCACCCAGGTGTTGCACACCCCGGCCTGGTTGCTGCCCTGGCCTGTGGTGAACCAGCGTTCCCGGTTGGCGCCGAGGCCGTGGTCGCCCTCGAAGTCGGGCCGGCCGGTCAGGATGTCGTCCCCGATGGCGTGGGCCACCTGGCGCAGCGCCCGCTGCTCGTCCTCGGTCATCTGCGACGCCTGGGCCACAGCGTTCATGAAGATCCCGGACAGGCAGTCGGCCTGCTGCTCGGAGCGCCGGCCGAACCACAGCGCCTCGGCCTTGTCCGACTGCTGTTCGAAGGCGGCGCTGGAGATCAGGATCCCGGACCGGGCCTGCTGGGCGTGACCGAACTCGTGGCCGATCACCATGTCGGCCATGAACGCTATGGACGGGATCTCGGGGGTGCGGCGGAACACCTCGTGAAGGTCGGTGGCGTAGTAGACCCGCTGGTCACCGGAGCAGTAGACGGCGTTGCCGGTGTCGAGCGCGCCGCAGGCGGTGGTGATCTCACTGGAGTACACGGTGACCGGCGGACGCGGCATGACGAACCCGGCGCGCTCCATCGGGCCCTGCCAGACCATCATCAGGCAGCCGGTCAGGTTGTTGAGGTGGTCCTCAAGCTCCTGCGGGTCGGCACCGACCGGGTTCATCCGGCCCA
>JAEZGC010000129.1 GCA_023437345.1 Actinomycetes bacterium | reverse complement strand
GGCCCACACCGGCGGAGCGCCGGCCAGGTCGAGCCCGAACGGGGCGGGTTCGAGCGTCTCGGCCAGCCCGCGCAGCCAGGAGGCCAGCCGGCTACGCCACCGGGGCTGGGGCGGCCGGGGTGGCAGTGGTCGGCGCAGCCGAGGCATCGTCAAGCTCCAACCTGTCGTAGGCCAGGGTGAGGGTCTCGATGGCTATCTCGTTCCCCAGGGCGTCCAGCGCCGCGGTCAGCAGTTCGCACGGCCAGGCGCCGACCAGGTTCCACCGGCGCACCTCGAACGAGCCCGAGTCGTCGAGCATCGCTATCGAGACGTTCTCCCGGCGGACCCGGCCATCGGCAGCCTCGAACAGCCAGTCCACCATCGCCGTGGAGTCGGTCAGCCCGTAGCGCAGGGTCACCGGGGTGTACTCCACCCGTCCGGGAATCGCGCGGACCTGGGCGTGCTCGCCGCCGGCCCGGTAGAGGATGCGTTCAAGTTTCAGGCCGAGGCCCTCCACCTTCACGAAGTGGGCCTGGACGGACCCCTGGAACTCGAACTTGAAGTTGTAGGCGCGGTAGGGGTCCTGCGGGATCCCGGGGGGTGTGGTCATCTCAGGCTCCCGTCGTGGCGGTGGTCGCGAGGTCGGCCGACTGGCTCAACTGGAAGACGACGAACTCGGCAGGCTTCACCGGCGCGATCCCGATCAGCGTCACCACCCGGCCCTCGTCGCGTACCTCGGGCGGGTTCGTCTCGGCGTCGCACTTGACGAAGAACGCCTCCTGCGGGGTCTGGCCGACCAGGGCGCCATCGCGCCAGACATTGGTCAGGAAGGCTGTCACGTCCCGGCGAAGCGCCGCCCACAAGGGGTGATGGTTAGGCTCGAAGACCGCCCAGCGGGTGTTCTTCAGCACCGTCTCCTTGATCATGTTGGTCAGCCGCCGGACGTTGATGTACCGGAACTCGCTGGCTTCGGGGGCCAGCGTGCGAGCGCCCCAGACCAGGATCCCTTCGCCGGGGAAGAACCTTATGCAGTTGATCCCGGCCGGGTTGAGCACCTCCTGCTCACCCTTGGAGACCGGACGGACCAGGC
Source organism: Actinomycetes bacterium (assembly GCA_023437345.1). GTDB lineage: Bacteria > Actinomycetota > Actinomycetes > Propionibacteriales > Propionibacteriaceae > Propionicimonas. The sequence continues at coordinate 1,623 of JAEZGC010000129.1, read as the reverse complement.
CGAGCGCGCCGGCGATGGTGGTGTTGGCCGGCGCCTTGTGCACCCCGCGGGTGGCGTCGGTCCGTGCCCACACCCCCGCCAGGTGCCCCGACGGCGGGGCTGTGGTCTGGCCGCCGGAGACCGGGTCGTTGACCACCAGCCACGGGTAGTAGACGGCGGCGTAGCCGCCGGGCGACATCGGCGGACGCAGCCCGCCCGAACTGGTCGACCCCGAACTGCCGGATCCTGGGCCGGCCGACCCCGAACCGCTGCCGGTGGTTGAGGAGTCGCTGCCGTCCCCGGTCGACGAGGACGCCGGGGACGCGCTGACCGTCGCTACCTCGGTCAGCCGTCCGACGTCGTCGACCTCCTCGACAGTGTCGAGGATCGCCACCCGGTCCTGGCGCAGTTCGTGCTGGCAGTGGGAGATCAGCGCGTCGTAGGAGGCCGGGTCGGTGAAACCGGGGGCCGCCACTATCGCGACATCGTCGACAGCCTCCAGCAGGGTGAGCCCGGTCGGCTTCTTCGCCGTTCCGGTGAGGCTCCCGCCGTTTCCGACGTTGACCACGTAGGCACGGGAGCCGCCGTTGGCGAAGAAGCCGTACACGGCGGTGCTGAGATGGGTGCCCGCGGTGGCGTCACCGACGAAGTCGCGGACGAACTGCGTCCAGTTGTCGACCGGCACCACGACATCGCGGGGGGCGTCCTTGCCCGGCGCCACCCCGACGAACCCGGCGCTGCTGGTTCCGACCCGGCCGAACGGACGGGTGCCGCCGGGGACCTCCTCGACATAGACGCCAGGGGCGCGGTAGCTGGGCATGGGTCAACTCCCTTCGTGGGTGGGCGAGGCGAGGCGGCGGCCGGTGGCGTGGCCGGAGACGTCGATCGGGTGGACTTCCACCACCGGTTCGCGCACCGGTGGTCCGGTGGGTTCGGTGATGGCGACGCTGACCGGCTGCACCACCACAAACCCGAGCCCGGCGCGGCCGGGTGGCAGTGGCTCGATCCGCGAGTGCGGTGAGAGCTCGATGGCCAGCAGCAGCCGCTCGGTGAGGCTGAGCGCGTCGCTGCCCGACACCTCGACGGCTACCGCGAGTTCGAGGTCCAGCAGCGCGCCGAGCCGACGGGAGCGTCCGACCCTGACCAGAGAGAGCGGGGTGGCGACCACGGCGGGCGGCTCTGCGGTGTCAAGGACCGTTGTGGCAGGCCCGGCCACGCCGGCCTGGCCGGCGGCTTGCGAGAGCACGCCGAGCAGATCGTCGAAGGCCTGCTGGGTGACGCTGCCGGCGCCCCCAGCCGCATGGGGTGAGCGTGCCATGGGCGACGTCCTCGGTGGGGTGGTGCTTTGGACCCTAGGACCGGTGCCGCCGGTGGCGATAGGCCCGTCGCGGCGGTAGTAATGCCCAACCGACCGGGCGCGGGCTCAGTAGCTGACGAACGCCCTCAGCCCGTCGACCAGCCGGGCCACCTCGGCGGCATCGGTGTAAGGCGCCAGGCCGATCCGCAGCCCGCCCCCGTCCGGCAGGTCGAGCCGCTGCGCCGGCTCGTGGGCGTAGAACGATCCCGCCGGGGCGAGCACGTTCTGGCGGATCAGGAAGCTGTACGCCTGCGCCATCGAGCGGCCCTCGACGGTCAGCAGCAGGG
>JAEZGC010000098.1 GCA_023437345.1 Actinomycetes bacterium | reverse complement strand
ACCCTGGCCAACCCTGTCGCACCGGAGCGGGGCGGCCCGGCCGAATCGCAGCCGTCCGCCGAGGAGCCTGCCGAGCTGCCCGTCGCCGACGCGCGGGACGAGGCACCGCCGGTCGGCGAACCCGGCCAGGGGCCGGCGGCTGAGGAATCGGCACCCGAGCAGCCCGCGGTCGGGGAATCGGCACCCGAGCAGCCCGCAATCCAGGAGTCGACCCGCGATCTGCCGCCTGTCGAGATGGCTGCCGTCGAGGCGTCCTCAGCCGAGGAACCCGCCGAGCTGCCAGCACCGGTCCAGGACGCGCCCGCCGCGGAGCTCGCCATCGACCAGGACGCCCAGCCCGGGCCGGAGGTCGCCGAGCCGGCGCAGGCCTGACCGCGTCAGCGGCCGTCCGGCACCCGGGCGACGTCCTCCAGCCAGAGGGCGGCCGAGGTGTCGGACGGCATCCGCCAGTCCCCGCGCGGCGACAACGAGCCGCCCCGCACCACCTTGGGACCGTTGGGCAGCGCGGACCGCTTGAACTGGGCGAACCCGAAGAACCGCTGGCAGAACACCCCAAGCCACTTCTTGATGGTCGCCAGGTCGTAGCCGACCCGCTTGTCGTCGGGGAAGCCCTCGGGCCAGTTCCCGGCCGCCGCGTCGCCCCACGTGTGCAGGGCCAGGAAGGCGACCTTGGACGGCTTCATGCCGTGCCGAAGGACGTGGAAGAGCGTGAAGTCCTGCAGGCTGTACGGCCCGATGGTGGCCTCGGTGGACTGGGGCGTCTCGCCCTCGCCGGCCGGGATCAGCTCGGGGGTGATCTCGGTGTCGAGGATCGCCTGCAGCGTCGCGCCGACCGCCTCGTCGAACTGCTCCGAGGAGATCACCCACCGGATCAGGTGCTGCATCAGCGTCTTCGGCACGCCGCCGTTGACGTTGTAGTGCGACATCTGGTCGCCCACCCCGTAGGTGCACCAGCCGAGCGCGAGCTCGGACAGGTCGCCGGTCCCCAGCACGATCCCGTTGCGCTGGTTCGCCAGCCGGAACAGGTAGTCGGTGCGCAGCCCCGCCTGGACGTTCTCGAAGGTGACGTCGTAGACCGGCTCGCCGTCGGCGAACGGATGGTCGAGGTCTGCCAGCAGTTGCCGTGCCGCGGGCTTGATGTCCAGTTCGCTGAAGCTGACCCCGAGAGCGTTCGCAAGCGCGGTGGCGTTGTTCTTCGTGTGGTCGCTGGTGGCGAAGCCCGGCATCGTGAACGCGAGGATGTCGGTGCGCGGGCGCCCCATCCGGTCCATGGCCCTCGCCGCCACGATCAGCGCGTGGGTGGAATCGAGGCCGCCGGACACCCCGATCACTATCTTCGGCTGGCCGATCGCGCGCAGGCGCTGCTCGAGGGCGCTGACCTGGATGTTGTACGCCTCGTAGCAGTCCTGCCGCAGCCGGGCCGGGTCGGCCGGGACGAACGGGAACCGGGGCAGCGGCCGGCGCAGCCCGAGGTCGCCGGACGGAACCCCGAGCTCGAACTCGATCCAGCGGTAGGCATCGGTCCGCTCGGCGTGGGCGCGCCGATTGGCGTCGAAGGTGCCCTGCCGCAGCCTGTCCATGGCGATCGTGCCGAGGTCGAGGTCGGCGATGGACGCCCGCGGGCCCTGCGGGAACCGCTCGGACTCGGCCAGCAGCGCGCCCGACTCGTAGATCAGCGTCTGGCCGTCCCAGGCGAGGTCGGTGGAGGACTCGCCCTCGCCGGCGGCGGCGTAGACGTAGCCGACGAGGCAGCGTCCCGAGCCGGAGGCGCACAGTAGCTTGCGCTCCTCGGCCTTGGCGACGGTGATCGGTGAGCCGGACAGGTTGGCGATCACCGTCGCGCCGGCCAGCGCCGCCTCCGCGGCCGGCGGGATCGGGACCCACATGTCCTCGCAGACCTCGACGTTGAGGACGAAGTCGGGCAGGGCGAGGGCGGCGAACAGCAGGTCGGCGCCGAACGGCGCCTGCCGGCCCGCGACGATGATGTCGCCGGTCACGTCGTCGCCGGCGGCGAACTGCCTCGACTCGTAGAACTCCCGGTAGGTGGGCAGGTACGACTTCGGCACCACGCCGAGGATCTGGCCGCGGTGCAGCACCACAGCGCAGTTGTAGACCCGCTGCAGGCCGCGCAGCGGGGCGCCGACCACGATCACCGTGTCGAGGTCCGCGGAGTTGTCGGCAAGCCAGCCGATGGCCTGGTCGGCGGCTTCCAGCACGAGGTCCTGCATCAGCAGGTCCTCGATCGAGTAGCCGGTCAGGCACAGCTCGGGAAAGACGGCGAGCGCGGCGCCGGTCGCCGCCACCTCGCGCGCCTGCGCCAGCACCGCCTCGGCGTTGCGGCGTGGCTGGACCATGGTGATCGGCAGCGTGCAGGCGGCCACCCGCACGAACCCGTGCTGGTACAGGTTGAAGAAGTCCATCGAGTCCTCCGTCGCTCGGCTCCCAGCATGGCATGGTGGCGGCAGTGGCGGACACGGCAGCCGGGCTCGTGCCGCTGCCGCGGGTGTGCCATCGTTGCCAGATGGCAGCGGGAGCGTAACACCGCCGAAAACGGTGGTCGCCAAGATGAGGGGGTGCAGCACGACGTGGAGGTAACCGAGGGGGAGAACGGCCGGCTGCACGTGTCTGCCGCCGACCACCCGGTCGCCGTCCTGCTGCTCGGCCACGGTGCCCGTGGCGGGATCGACGCGGTGGAGCTGGCGGCCCTGGCCGAACAGTTGCCGGCGCGCGGGATCACGGTGGCGCGATTCGAGCAGCCCTGGAAGGTGGCCGGGCGGCCGCTCGCCGGCCCTGCGGCGTCGCTCGACAGGGCCTGGCTCACCGCGCTGTCCCAGGTCAGGGCGATGGAGCCGGGCCTGCCGCTGTTCACCGGCGGACGCAGCGCCGGCGCCCGGGTGGCCTGCCGCGGGTTCGGCCCGGAGCAGGCCGGGCTCGTGCTGTCAGCGTTTCCGCTCCACCCGCCGGGCCGTCCTGACCGGTCTCGGGTGGACGAACTGGCCCGCGTGGCGGACGCGGCGCTGGTGGTGCAGACCGAGCGGGACCCGTTCGGGGGAGCCGATGAGCTGCTGGACGCGCTGGCCGCCGAGGGCACGGCGCCGGCCCGTCTCGTGGCGCTGCCCGGCGGCGGTTACGGGCCGGACAGCCGCAGCGCCGCAGGCCTGGCCCGGCTCCCGGGAGTGCTGGCCGGCATCGTCGACGAGGTGGCCCGGTTCGTGACGGCCCGGCTCCGGTAGGCCGCGATCCCGGCCCGGTTTGACCCTGTCGTGGGCCGGAACGTATTCTTGATCCTCGGTGCTCGCTGTGTCGGTATTGTCCGCCCCGAGCGTGCCGCCCGGTGGCCACTCCTGTTGACGGAGCGCACCGGCGACAGATGTAAGAGTTCGTAGAGAGTGGGTCAGGCGTGTACGCGATCGTGCGCAGTGGCGGCCGCCAGCACAAGGTGGCAGTCGGCGACGTCCTGGAGATCGACCGGGTCGACGCCGAGGTCGGGACTTCGGTC
>JAEZGC010000068.1 GCA_023437345.1 Actinomycetes bacterium | reverse complement strand
CGCGTGCTGGCGGTGGCCCCGGACGGCTCGCTGGGATGGGCCGACGGCGGCCTGGCGCCCAGCCCGCCGGCCGGAGCGCTGACCGACCGGCACCTCCTGGTCGGGCTGCTGGACGGCGCACCGTGGTTCGTCGAGCTCGTTGCCGAGCTGCCCGGGTCCCAGCCCCTGCGGGCAGTCATGGAGGGCCTCGACGAACCCGACCTGGAACTGGCGTTCACTGCGTCCGCGCTGGCCGGCTGGCACCACCAGGCACGATTCTGCAGCAGGTGCGGCACCCAGACCGGCGTGGCCCGGGCAGGGCTGGCGCGATCCTGCCCCAGCTGTGGACGGGAGTCCTATCCCCGGGTCGACCCGGCTGTGATAGTCGCCATCACCGATCCCCGGGACCGGCTGCTGCTCGGCCGTCAGGCGACCTGGCAGCCGGGGCGGATGTCGGTGTTCGCAGGCTTCCTTGAGGCCGGGGAGTCTCTGGAACAGGCCGTCCACCGCGAGGTGCTGGAGGAGGTCGGCCTGCGGCTCCAGCAGGTGAGCTACCTCGGCTCGCAGCCGTGGCCCTTCCCGCGCTCGCTGATGGTCGGGTACCGGGCGAGGGTCACCGACACCGGGCTGACGGTGGACACCTCCGAGATCGAACAGGCCCGCTGGTTCAGCCGGGACGAGCTCACCGCGGCGCTGGCCGCCGGAGAGGTTGCGCTGCCTGCCAGCACGTCGATAGCCCACCGGATGATCTCCGAGTGGCGCCGGTCGGTCTGGCCCGGATCCCCGTCGCCCTGATCGCGGACCTGCTCTGGCGCCGCCGGTGAGCCGTCCCCCACAATCGCGGCGGGAGGCGACCATGGCGACACCGGGCTGGCCGGCACGGCCACCGGCCCCGGGCCGGACCGGTGCCGTGCGCATGGTGGTCCTCGGGCTCGCCCTCGCGCTCGCACTCGGCTTCTTCGCCTTCGCCCTGACCTCCTACCTGAACCGCAACGCCGCCTCGCCGCCGGCGCCCGGCGGTCCCGGCGCAGCAACGGCGACCCCGACCGGCCAGACCCAGGAGCCGTCGCCGGGGGAAAGCCCCAGCACCGCGCCGACGCCGACGCCGACCGCCGAGCCGGAACCGGCCGATGACGCCTTCGACCCGCCCCCGCTGCCCAACCCGCAGACCTGGGACGAGGCCCGGGCCTGGCTGGAGGACAACGCCCTGTACCGCCACGAGCTGGCGGCCGTCGACTGTCCCATCACCAGGCTGACCAGCCCGGTGCCCGGGGAACTCGCTGCGCTCGACGCGCACCTGGGCGCGACCATGGGCTGCCTGATGGCGGTGTGGGACCCACCGATGGTGGCGGCGGGGTTCGTCCTGCCGCGCTCCCCGGTCCTCAGCTACGACCAGCCGATCACCACAGCCTGTGGCACCAGCCCGTCGATGGACTCCGCCGCGGCCTTCTACTGCCCGGCGGACCAGCGGATCTTCTACGCCGTCGACCGCGGCCGCCCGCTGTTCAGCACCACCCCGCTGGCCGTCGACAACACGCTGGCGCACGAGGTCGGCCACGCGCTCCAGGGGCGGACCGGGATCCTGATGGCCGAATGGGCGTTCCAGCAGGACTCGACCCCCGACCTCGCGCTGGAGTTCAACCGCCGCACCGAGCTGCAGGCCGACTGCCTCGGCGGGTTGGCGCTGAACTCGCTGGCGGTCGCCACCGGCCTCACCGAGGACGAACGCGAGCTGCTGCGGCAGGACAACTACGCCCGAGGTGACCATCCAGGCCGGCCGCGCACCCACGGCTCCCCTGAGTCGGGAGTGCGCTGGATCAGCACCGGCCTGGCTGACACGCAGGTGGCGGCCTGCAACACCTTCGTCGCCGAGCCCGACGACGTCGCCTGATCTCAGCCGGCCGACAACCGGGCCCGCAGGCCGCTGCCCGGTCGGGCCGGGCTGGTGACCGCCCTCGCCAGCGATTCCGCGCTGCCGATCAGGGTGACTTCCGAGCGCGCCCTCGTGACGGCGGTGTAGAGCAGTTCGCGGGTGAGCAACGGGGAGTCGGGTGGTGGCAGCACGACGCTCACCGCGTCGAACTGGCTTCCCTGCGCCTTGTGCACGGTCATGGCGTGGACGGTCTGCACGCTGTCCAGCAGGAACGGCGAGATCGAGTGCACCCGTTGGCCGCGTGCGAAGTGGGCGCGCAATCCGTCCGGGTCGGCCACCACCACCCCCGTGTCACCATTGAAGAGCCCGAGATCGGTGGCGTTCTGGGTGACCAGCAGCGGCCGTCCGGGGTACCAGGTCTGGGTCGGGTCGAAGCCGGGCACCGCCGCTGCCAGCCAGTCCTCGACCTGACGCGACCACCACGCGACGCCGTAGGGGCCCCGCCGGTGGGCGCAGAGCAGGCGGTGGGCTTCGAGGCTGGCCAGCGCTTCGCCGACCCGGCCGTGCCGGGCCGCCTCGACCATGGCGGTGCCGTGACGCACCAGTTGCTCCTGCAGCGGGGTCTCGGCGGCGGGCGGCGCGAACCGGATTCCCGGATCGCCCGAGCCGGCAAGGGCGAGGGCCCGTTCGACGTCCTGGTCGAGCACGGCTCGAGCCAGCGCAGCCAGCGCCGGACGCGAGCGGTAGTTGCGCCGCAACCTCACCACCGGGCCCGACGCCGGCAGGTCGAGCTGCGCCAGCGTGGCGGTGAGGCCGTCCGGGGCCGGGTTGTCGGCCTCGACCATGTCGCGCAGCACCGCGCCGGCGTCGACGGGTGCCAGCTGGTCGGGGTCGCCGATCAGCACCAGCCGGGCCTGCGGCCGCAGCGCAGCCAGGAGGCGGGCTAGCAGGGTGACCGGCACCATCGATGCCTCGTCGACCACCACCACGTCGTGCGGCAGCGGGTTGGCCGCGTTGTGGACGAAGCGGTTGCGGGCTGCGGGCGTCCAGCCCAGCAGCCGGTGGATGGTGCCGGCCCGCAGGCCACCCAAAGCCGCCGACAGGTCCGGCGGCAGGCCGTCCAGCGCCTGTGAGAGCGCCTCCTCCATCCGCACCGCAGCCTTCCCGGTCGGTGCGGCCAGGGCGATGGCCGGGGCCGGCCGGTGGGTGCGCACCAGCATCCCCAGCACCCGGGCCAGGGTCGTCGTCTTGCCGGTACCCGGCCCGCCGGCGATCACCGACACCGGGGCGAGCGCGCTGACCACGGCGGCGAGCTCCTGGTCGGGGTCGGCGCCGGCGCCGAACAACTC
>JAEZGC010000017.1 GCA_023437345.1 Actinomycetes bacterium | reverse complement strand
GGGACCCCCCCCACCCCGCCCCGCCCGGGCCGGCCGTGGCGGTGGCCGGGGTAGCGCACCCGGCCGACGCGGGGGTGGACGCGGGGCAGGCGCAGTCGAGGGAGGGGAGGCGGCGGCGTTCCGCGGCGTGAGCCTCGGGCGGTCGGGCCACGCGGCGTGAGCCCGGGTTGTGGGACAACGCCAGGTGGTGGTCAGGCCCGCTCGGCGGTGGGTGCTCGACGCTGTTCAGGACGGGCTGGCGCCCGAGCCGGGAGAGCGTCGGGCGCGCAGCGTCCACGCGCGGGCCTCCGGCAGCCGCCAGTCCCGGCGGTAGGCGACAAGGCACAGCGTCGACCCGACCAGGGCGGCGAGCAGCGTGGTCGGGCCCTGCCAGCCCGCGGGGGTGAGGCCGTCCAGCCCCACCGCCACCGTCGCGGCCACCGTGGCGCAGGTGGCGTAGAGGGTGTTGCCGCCGAACACGATGGGGGTGCGCTGCACCAGGACGTCGCGGATCATGCCACCGCCCACGGCGGTGACAGTGCCGAGCAGGATCGCGGGGATCCAGTTCAGGCCGGCCGCGAGCGCCTTGCCGGCGCCCACCGCACCCCAGGTGCCCAGGGCGATCGCGTCGACGAACCTGATGCTGCGGCGCCACCAGACGCCGTCGGTGAGCACGAGGTAGGCGAAGGCTGCGACCCCGACGGCGATGCCGAGGTAGGCAGGGTCGGTGAAGGCGACGGGTGGGCCGGCCTGCAGCAGGGTGTCGCGCAGCATGCCGCCGCCGAGCCCGCCGACGATGCCGAGGAAGAGGAACCCGACCGGGTCGAACCGGCGGGTGCGCGCCAGTGCGCCGGCCAACAGGACGTTGGCGGCGACCCCGAGCAGGTCGAGCACCCGGACCAGCTGGGCGCTGACCTCGACGAGGTCCACCGGCTCAGTCCCGGGTCAGCCGGCGGTGCGCGGTGCGGTGCGGGCGGGCCGCCTCGACGCCCATCCGGGCGATCTTGTTCTCCTCGTAGTCGGCGTAGTTGCCCTCGTACCAGAACCAGTTGGCCTCGTCCTCGTCGGTGCCCTCCCAGGCGAGGATGTGGGTCGCCACCCGGTCGAGGAACCAGCGGTCGTGGGAGATTACGACGGCGCAGCCGGGGAACTCCAGCAGCGCGTCCTCCAGTGACTGCAGGGTCTCCACGTCCAGGTCGTTGGTCGGCTCGTCCAGCAGCAGGACGTTGCCGCCCATCTTCAGCGTCAGGGCCAGGTTCAGCCGGTTGCGCTCACCGCCGGACAGCACGCCGGCGAGTTTCTGCTGGTCGGGGCCCTTGAAGCCGAAGGACGCGACGTAGGCCCGCGACGGCATCTCGAAGCTGGCGACCTTGATGTGGTCCAGGCCGTCCGAGACGACCTCCCACACGTTCTTCGACGGGTCGATCCCGGCCCGGCTCTGGTCCACGTAGGAGAACTTGACGGTCTGGCCGACTTTCAGCTCGCCGGCGTCGGGCCGCTCCTCGCCGATCAGCATCTTGAACAGCGTCGTCTTGCCCACACCGTTGGGGCCGATGATGCCGACGATCCCGGCCCGGGGCAGGGTGAAGGACAGGTTGTCGAACAGCACCCGGTCGCCGAAGCCCTTGGTGAGCTTGACCGCCTCCAGCACATCGTTGCCAAGCCGCGGGCCGGGCGGGATGTTGATCTCGGTGAGGTCGATCTGCCGGTTGCGGTCGGCCTCGGCGGCGAGCTCCTCGTAGCGGGCCAGCCGGGCCCGGTTCTTGGCCTGCCGGGCCTTTGGGTTGGAGCGCACCCACTCGAGCTCGCGCTCCAGGATCTTGGCCCGCTTGGCGTCCTTGCGGCCTTCGATCTGCAGCCGCGCCTTCTTGGTTTCAAGGTAGGTGGAGTAGTTGCCCTCGTAGGGGTGCAGCCGGCCGCGGTCGATCTCGCAGATCCAGCCGGCGACGTTGTCGAGGAAGTACCGGTCGTGGGTCACCGCGAGCACCGCGCCGGGGTAGTTCTTGAGGTGGCCCTCCAGCCAGTTCACGCTCTCGGCGTCGAGGTGGTTGGTGGGCTCGTCCAGCAGCAGCAGGTCGGGCTGTTGCAGCAGCAGCTTGCACAGCGCCACCCGGCGCCGCTCGCCGCCCGACAGCACGTCCACCGGCGCGTCGCCGGGCGGGCACTGCAGCGCGTCCATCGCCTGCTCGAGCTGGGAGTCGAGGTCCCAGGCGTTGCGGTGGTCGAGCTCGGTCTGCAGCTCGCCCATCTCGGCCAGCAGCGCGTCGAAGTCGGCGTCGGGGTCGGCCATCGCCTCGGAGATCTCGTTGAACCTGTCGAGCATCCCCTTGGTCTCGGCGACCGCCTCGTGGATGTTCTCCAGCACCGTCTTGCCCTCGGTGAGCGGCGGCTCCTGCTCCAGGATGCCGACCGTCTTGCCCTTGGCGAGCATCACGTCGCCGTTGTCCGGACGCAGCATGCCGGCCATCAGCTTGAGCATCGTCGACTTGCCGGCGCCGTTCGGCCCGACGACGCCGATCTTGGCGTCCTCGTAGAACGACATGGTGACGTTGTCGAGAACCAGCTTCTCGCCCAGCTTCTTGCGGACGTTGTGCATGGTGAACACGAACTCAGGCATGGGGGGCTCCTCCAAGAGCTATGCAGAAAGCGGCACAAGTATGCCAGCCTGCGCAGTGGTGAATTCTCAGACCTCGGCGTCGAGGACGCGTTGCATGACCCGTCCGAGCACTGCGAAGTCCTCGGCGCAGACCGGGTCCACGAGGATCTCCCGGACCGACGCGACGTGGTAGGGCGCGACCTTCACGAGGAAGTCGTAGCCCTGCGCGGTGAGCGAGGCCATCACCCCGCGCCGGTCGCCGGCGCAGGAGCCGCGGGCGATCAGGCCCTTGTTCTCCATCCGGGTCACTGTGTGGGTGAGCCGGGAGCGGGACTGCCCGACCTGGTCGGCCAGCTCGGACATCCGCATGGCGTGGTCGGGCGCTTCCGACAGCCGCACCATGATCTCGTACTCGCCCAGGTCGAGGTCGAACTGGCGCAGCTCGGCCTCCAGGTGGCGCATCAGGCGGTTGGTGGCATCGAGGTAGGTACGCCACACCTGCTGCTGCTCTGCAGTCAGCCACGGTGGCTTCTCGATGGTCCTCACAGGAGACCATGGTACGCCCGAGAAGTTTAGGTTTCAACTTATTGGGCCCTCCGTCGCGCTGGGGAGGGGTGCCGGATGTGCAGGAGTACGGTGTCGCAGGCCGTCCAGCACGCGGGGATGGACGCTTTCGCTCCCGTCGGACCCCACCTAGACTGCGAGCCACCAGTCAAGGACGACGCGAAAGGGGCCAGCGAATGACCACTGCCGAGGAGATCCTCGCCGGAAAGCCTGAGACGGTGGGCGGGATGTTCGCCTGGCGGGTGGAACAGACGCCCGACAAAGAGGCCTTCCGTTACCTGGATGCCAGCGAGAACTGGCTGTCGATCACGTGGCGCGAGACCCAGCGACGCGTGGAGCGGCTCGCCGCCGGCCTCCTCGCGCTCGGTCTGGGCTACGAGCAGCGGGTCGCCATCGCGTCCAGCACCCGGATCGAGTGGGTGCTCGTCGACCTGGCCATCAACGTCGCCGGCGGGGCGACGACCACCATCTACCCCAACACCCAAAGCGACGACTTCCAGCACATCCTGCGCGACTGCGGCGCCGTGACGCTGATCGCCGAGAACGCCGAGCAGGCCGCCAAGCTGCTCGACGAGGACCTCCGCGCGCAGGTCCACCACATCGTGCTGATGGACGGGGCGGGCGACGGCGAGCGCACGCTGTCCTGGGACGAGCTGGACGCCCGTGGCGCGGCGCTGCTCGCCGAGCAGCCGGACGCGGTCAGCGCAGCCGGCGCGGCGGTCAACGGCGACAGCCTCTCGACGCTGATCTACACCTCCGGCACGACCGGCCTTCCCAAGGGCGTGGAGCTGATCCATCGCAGCTGGGTGTACATCGCCTTCGGGGTCGACCGGCTCGAGATCCTCACCCCCGAGAAGCTGCAGTACCTGTGGCTGCCGCTGTCGCACGTCTTCGGCAAGGCCCTGCTCGCCTGCCAGGTCGGGATCGGCTTCGCCTCCGCGGTGGACGGCCGGATCGACAAGATCGTGCCGAACCTCGGCGTGGTGCAGCCGGAGTTCATGTGTGGCGCCCCACGGATCTTCGAGAAGGTGCGTTCGGCGGTGCTGCTCTCCTCGGCCAGCGGCGGCATCAAGGGCCGGATCGCCCGCTGGGCGTTCGCTGTCGGCCGCGCCAGCCGCGAGTACCGGTTGGCCGGACGGTCGCTGCCGCCGGCGATGAACCTTGCCTACACGGTCGCCGACCGGCTGGTGTTCAGCAAGCTGAAGGAGCGGATGGGCGGCAACATCGAGTTCTTCATCTCCGGCTCGGCCAAGCTGTCGTCCCAGGTGCAGGCCTGGTTCTACTCCGCCGGACTGCTGGTGGTCGAGGGCTACGGCCTGACCGAGACCAGCGCCGTCACCTGCGTGAACCTGCCCACCGCACCCCGCTTCGGGACGGTCGGCCCGGCGATCCCGGGCACCGAGCTGAAGATCGCCGAGGACGGCGAGGTGCTGGTCCGCGGTCCGGGCGTCATGCGCGGCTACCACAACGACCCGGAGAAGACCGCCGAGGTGATCAAGGACGGCTGGTTCCACACCGGCGACATCGGCAAGCTGGACGCCGACGGCTACCTGACGATCACCGACCGCAAGAAGGACCTGATGAAGACCTCCGGCGGCAAGTACGTCGCGCCGTCGAAGGTTGAGAGCGTGATCGCCGCGACCATCCCGTACGTGTCGCAGGTGGTGGCGGTCGGGGACGGCCGCAAGTACATCTCCGCGCTGCTGACGATGGACCGCGACAACCTGAAGAAGTGGGCGGACCAGCACGGCAAGGGCGAGCTCGACTACACCCAGCTCACCCAGACCCCTGAGCTGCGCCACACGATCCAGGGCTACATCGACCAGGCCAACGCCAAGCTCGAGCGCTGGGAGACGGTGAAGCAGTTCGCCATCCTGCCGCAGGAGTTCAGCGTGGACGACGGCGGCGTGACGCCGAACATGAAGATCCGCCGCGCGGCCGTCACTGCCCGCTTCGCCGATCTCGTGCAGGGCATGTACGGCGACGACGAGGAGTGACAGGGTTCCTCAGCCGGGTTCCGTTGCGCTGGGTCGACCTGGACGCCCAGGGTCACGTCAACAATGCCGTGGTGCTGGACTACCTGCAGGAGGCCCGCGTCCAGTTCCTGCTGGCCGGCGAGAACGCCCACCTGCTCGGGAACGCCCTGGTGGTCACCGGGCACCAGGTCGAGTTCCGGCGCCCGGTGCGGTTCTCGGTCGACCCGGTCGAGGTCCGGCTGGTGGTCGGCAGGGTGGGCGCGGCAACGCTCGACCTGGGCTACGACGTCCACCACGGCGGCGAGTTGGTCGCGCGGGCACGCACCAGCCTGGCGAAGGTGCGGGCGGGCGGTCCGGTGCGGTTCACCCCCGCCGAGCGGGCGTGGTTCGCCGCTGGGCAGCAGGAGCTGCCCCCGCTGCGTGAGCTGGGGGAGTGGCAGGTCGGCGACGCCGCGCACGAGGACGAGTTCCAGGTCCGCTGGTCCGACCTCGACCCGTACCGGCACGTCAACAACGTCCGGGTGTTCGACTACGTGGCGGAGGCCCGCAACCGGCTCAACCCGGGCGGCGGTCCCACCCGCATGGAGCTGGCCGCGCAGGCCGACACCACCTGGATGGTCGCCCGGCAGGACGTCAGCTACCGGGCAGAGACGCTGCACCGCCTCGAGCCGTACCGGGTGCGGACCGCGTACGCGGCAGTCGGACGGACGTCGATGACGCTGGTCGCCCAGCTCGAGGACCCGCTGGACGGCCGTGTGCTGGCCCGGACGCTGACCGTCCTGGTGCACGGGGACGCCGGCGGGTCGCCGATCCCGGTGCCCGAGGACGCCCACCGCGGGCTCGCGCTGTGGCCGGCCCGGCGGTCGGCCTGAGCCCGGTTCAGTTCCGGTCGAGGTCGGAGGACGCCCTGACCACCAGCTCCGGTTCGAACATCGTGTTGGGGGCACCCTCGACCCGGTTCAGCAACAGGTCGGCGGCCGCCCAGCCGAGTTGCCGCATCGGTTGGCGCACCGAGCTCAGCGGGGTGCCGAGCTCGCCGGCCCAGTACAGGTCGTCATAGCCGACTATCGCCACGTCGCGCGGCACCGACAGCCCGCGGCTGCGCAGCGCGCGCAGCACTCCCAGCGCCACCAGGTCGTTGATGCAGAAGACAGCTGTCGGCGCCGGGCCTGCCCCGTCCAGGGCGGCCAGCATCGCCGACTCGCCCTCGGTCGCGTTCAGCACCGGCAGGCTGCTGACCTGCAGCACCTCGTCGGGCTCGAGCCCGGCTGCGGTCACCGCCTCCGCCGCACCGCGCAGCCTGTGCCGGGCCTGCTGCATCCGGCGGTCAGCGGTAAGGAAAAGGATCCGGCGGTGGCCCTTGTCGAGCAGGTGCGCGATCGCCTGGCGCCCGCCCGAGACGTGGTCCACGCTGACCGCGGGCAGGGTCGGGCTGGTGGCGTCGATCAGCACCGACGGGATCCCGAACGCGGTGAACTCGGCGAGCCGCTCGGTGGTGTTCGACATCGGGGTGACCAGCAGGCCGCACACCCCCTGCTCGGCGAACTGCCGCAGGAAGTAGGCCTCGCGGTCGGCGTCCTCGTCGGAACTGCACAGCATGAGGGTGTGGCCGTCCATCGCGAGTCGGTCCTCGATGCCGCGGGCGATCTCGGTGTAGAAGGGGTTGCCCAGGTCGACCAGCACCGCCCCGACGGTGGTGGACACGCCGGCGCGCAACTGCCGGGCCGAGGCGTTGCGCAGGAAGCGGAGCTCGGCCATCGCGGCCTCGACCTTCTCCCGGGTCCGCTCGGTGACCGACTCGGGCCGGTTCAGCACGTTCGACACGGTGCCGACCGATACGCCGGCCAGCTCGGCGACGTCCTTGACGCTGGCTCGCTCCTTCGACATGGCCGGCCATCCTTCAGTGGTCGATCTGGGCACTGTATCCATGAATCGATGCAGCGACGAGGCCCTTACCCGGCCACGGACTGACTCATTCAGGTGCGGCCCTCAGCGCTGGTAGGTGACCCGTCCGGCCCAGATCGTCGCCACCACCGGATCGGGCAGCTCAAGGCCGTGGTACGGGTTGTTCCGCGAGCGTGACGCGGAGGCGTCGCGATCGACAAGAGCCCGGGCCGTCGGGTCGACCAGGACGAGGTTCGCCGGCTCCCCGAGCGCCACCGGACGCCCCTGGCCGGCGACCCGTCCGATGGCGGCCGGGGTCGCCGACATCCGTGCCACGAGGGTGGGCCAGTCGATCCGGCCGGGGTTCACCATCACCTCGACCACCACCGCCAGCGCCTGTTCCAGACCGAGCATGCCGGGCAGCGCGACGTCGAACGGGTGGTCCTTGTCCTGGCGGGCGTGCGGGGCGTGGTCGGTGCCGACGATGTCGATGGTGCCGTCGGCCAGCGCTTCCCTGATCGCCTCGATGTGCTCGGAGGTGCGCAGCGGCGGGTTGACCTTGAACGTGGTGTCGAACCCCTCGACATGCGCGGTGTCGAGCAGCAGGTGGTGCGGGGTGGCCTCGGCGGTGACCCGGATGCCGCGCTGCTTCGCCCAGCGGATCACCTCGACCCCTTCGGCGGTCGACACGTGGCAGACATGCAGTCGCGAACCGGCCAACTCGGCAAGCTGGACGTCGCGGGCGATCACCACAGACTCGGCCTGCGCAGGCCAGCCGGGCAGGCCGAGCCGTCCGGAGATCTCAGACTCGTGGCAGCAGGCGCCGGGGCCGGCCAGCCGAGGGTCCTGGGAGTGCTGGGCGATCACCCCGTCGAACGGCTTCACGTAGGTCAGCGCCCGACGCATCAGCAGCGAGTCGTCGACGCACCGGCCGTCGTCGGAGAAGACCCGCACCCTGGCCCGCGACATCGCCATCAGGCCGAGTTCGGCGAGCTCCTGGCCGGCGAGGTTCTTGGTGACCGCCCCCACCGGCACCACCTGGCAGTGGCCCTCCCGGCCGCCCAGGCCAGCCACAAACTCGGCGGCCACGGCGGTGTCGGTGACCGGGTCGGTG
>JAEZGC010000011.1 GCA_023437345.1 Actinomycetes bacterium | reverse complement strand
CCCCAGATCCGCTCGACCAGTTCGGCGTCGTGGCGGCCCTCGACGTAGATCCGCGACTCGCGAGCGACCCGTGCCGGCGCAGCCGGTGCCCGGCGGGAGCCGGCCGCGGTGTGGGTCGGAGCGGCCGGCGCGGTGCGCCTGGGCGGCACCAGGGCGACCGGGGCGCCGTCCAGCCAGAAGCCGGGGCCGAACGGGAAGCTGCGACGGGCGCCGGCTCGATCCTCGAGCACCACCAGGCCGTTCTCCCAGCGGACCACAGCTCCGACGAAGCCTGACGTCGGGTCCTCCAGGACGAGCCCGCGCTCGACAGGAATCTCCACCGACCGGCGCCGGCCCGCCTGCTGCCAGCCGGGGGCGAGCACATCGCGGGAGTAGCGGGTCACCGGGCCACCCTAAGTCCGGCGCGCATCGCCCCCGGCTCGCGGGGCGCCCGGTGAGATTCGCTAGGCTCGCGGCATGCGCGCTGTCGTAGCCCGTGAGGCGGGCGGTCCCGAGGTTCTCGACTTCATCGACCTGGCCGACCCGCAGCCCGGTGCGGGCGAGTTGCTGGTCCGGGTCGCCGCGGCGGGGGTCAACTTCATCGATACCTACCGCCGCGCCGGGGTGTACAAGATCGCTTTCCCCCACACGGTCGGCAGCGAAGGAGCCGGTGAGGTGGTGGGGCTCGGCGCCGGTGTCACCGGGTTCGAGGTCGGTGACCTGGTGTCGTGGGACAACGCGCCCGGTTCCTACGCCGAACTGGCCCTGGTCCCGGCCGGGAACGCGATCCGGCTGCCGGACGGTATGGACCTCCACACCGCCGCGGCGCTGCCGCTGCAGGGCATGACCGCTCACTACCTGGTCAGGTCTACCTTCGAGGTCGGGCCGGGCCACGACGTCCTGCTGCACGCCGGCGCCGGCGGTGTCGGCCTGCTGGCGACCCAGCTCGCGGTGGCCCACGGAGCGCGGGTGATCACCACCGTCGGCTCGCCGGAGAAGGCCGAGCTCTCCCGCCAGGCCGGCGCGTCCGAGGTGATCGACTACTCGACGTTCACCGACCTGGCGACGCAGCTGCCGGCGGCGGTGAAGGACCTCACCGGAGGCGAGGGCGTCCACGTCGTCTACGACGGCGTGGGGAAGTCAACCTTCGACGCCTCGCTGGCCTCCCTGCGCCGCCGCGGGATGCTGGTGCTTTTCGGCGGCGCCTCCGGCCAGGTGCCGCCGTTCGAGATCCAGCGGCTCAACTCCGGGGGCTCGCTGTTCCTCACCCGCCCGACCCTTGCCCACTACACCGCGACCCGCGACGAGCTGGCGTGGCGGATGGCGGAGCTGCTGACTGCGGTGGCGGACGGCTCACTGCGGGTCCGGATCGGTGCCACCTTCCCGCTCGCGCAGGCGGCCGAGGCTCACCGGGCCCTGGAGGGAAGGGCGACCACCGGCAAGGTGCTGCTGGTGCCGTGAGCCTCGCGCTCCCGGCTCAGGCGGCGCCGAGGTAGGCGCGCCGCACCCGGTCGTCGCGCAGCAGGTTGCGCCCGGTGTCGGAGAACGCGATGGTGCCGACCTCGAGGACGTAGCCGCGGTCGGCCAGCGACAGCGCCGCCTGCGCGTTCTGCTCGACCAGCAGGATGGTGACGCCCTCGGCCTGCAGTTCGCGGATGGTGCGCATGATGGTCTGCGTCATGATCGGCGAGAGCCCCATCGACGGCTCGTCCAGCATCAGCAGCTTGGGCCGGCTCATCATCGCGCGCCCGATCGCCAGCATCTGCTGCTCGCCGCCGGAGAACAGGCCGGCAGGCTCGTGCCGTCGCTCCCCCAGCACCTCGAACAGGTCGTACACCCGCTGCATGTCGGCCCGGATCCCCGCGGCGTCCTTGCGGGAGTACGAGCCCAGCTTGAGGTTGTCCTCCACCGACATCCTGCGGAACAGCCGGCGGCCCTCCGGGGAGTGCGCAATGCCGCGCTCGACAACCTTGTGGGCGGGCAGGGTGTCGATCCGGTTGCCCTCGAACCAGATCTCGCCCGCCGTCGGCTTCAGCAGCGCCGAGATGGTGCGCAGCGTTGTGGACTTGCCGGCGCCGTTGGTGCCGAGGAGGGTGACGATCTCGCCCTTCTCGACAGTGAACGAGATGCCCTTCACCGCGGTCACCCGGCCGTACGCGACGGCGAGGTCCTTCACCTCAAGCATCGCTGCCCTCCCCTGCGTCGTCGACGAGTTCCGGCGAGCCGAGGTAGGCCTCGATCACCCGCGGGTCGCTTTGGACCTCGGCCGCGCTGCCCTCGATCAGCACCCGGCCACGCACCAGGCAGCACACCCGGTCGCACAGGTTGAAGATGAACTTCATGTCGTGCTCGATCACAAGGATCGCCATCCCCAGGTCACGGATCCGGAAGATCAGGTCCTCGGCCTGGCGGGTCTCCTGCGGGTTCATGCCTGCCGTGGGCTCGTCCAGCAGCAGCAGCTTGGGGTCGGTGGCCAGCGCCCGCGCGATCTCGAGGCGCCGCTGGTCGCCGTAGGACAGGTTGCGCGACAGGCTGTCCCCGGCGTTGCCAAGGCCGACGAACTCCAGGAGGTCGCGCGCCCGCTCGGTCGACTCCACCTCCTCACGGCGGTGCCGCGGCAGCCGCAGCACGGCGTCGATGGCGGAGGCCTTCGTCCGGGTGTACATGCCCACCATGACGTTCTCCACGGCGGTCATGTTGTGGAACAGCCTGATGTTCTGGAAGGTGCGGGCCATGCCGGCGCGGACCACCTGGCGCGACCTCGGCGGCAGCGGCGCCCCGTTGAACCGGACCACGCCGGAGGTCGGGCGGTAGAGCCCTGTCAGGCAGTTGAAGAAGGTGGTCTTTCCGGCGCCGTTGGGCCCGATCAGACCGATGATCTCCCCGGTGTGCACCTGGAGGCTGACGTCACTGACCGCTTTCAGGCCGCCGAACTGCATGGTGACGTCGCGGGCGTCCAGCAACAGGCTGTCGGACGCCGCCGGGGCCGAACCGACCGGTTCGAGGTGGGGCGCCGCCATCACTCATCTTCCTTCGGGTCGGGGTTGTAGTGGGCCTGGTGGAGGATCAGCTCCTCCTCGATCTCCTCGGCCAGTTCCTCGTCGTCGGCATGGAACTCCAGCTGACGGCGTTCGTCGGCGATGATGCCCTCGGGACGGAAGCGCATCATGAAGACCATCAGCAGGCCGAACAGCAGCAGCCGGTAGTCGGAGAAGAAGCGAAGCTTCTCCGGCAGCACCTTCAGGATCGTGGCGCCGATCAGGACGCCCATCACGGTGCCCATGCCGCCCAGCACTACCGCCGCGACCAGGAAGGCCGACTCCAGGAACACGTACTGCTCGGGCACCACTGAGGTGTCCATGTGGGCCTTCACGGTTCCGGCGATACCGGCCAGGAAGGCGCCGCCGGCGAACGCGAGCAGCTTCAGCGCGAAGCTGTTCACGCCCATCGCCTCCGCCGCGAGTTCGTCCTCACGGATAGCCACCCAGCCACGGCCGATCCGGGACCGGTTGAGGTTGGTGAAGACGAGGATGATGAACGCCAGCACCAGCAGCATCAGCCAGAAGTAGTTGGCGAAACGCCCGGTCTCGATACCGAAGAAGTGCTGCGGCTGGCCGAAGTCGAAGCCGAAGAAGTTCAGGTTGGGGATCCCGGGGATGCCGTTTGGGCCATTGGTCAGGTCTGGGCCGTCGTTTCCGTCGAGGTTGCGCATCGCCAGCCGGAAGATCTCTCCGAACGCAAGCGTGACTATCGCAAGGTAGTCGCCGGAGACCCGCAGCGTCGGGGAGCCGATGATCAGCCCGAGCAGGGCGGCCACCGTCCCGGCGATCAGCACGGTGACGATGAACGGCGGGCTCCACCCGATAGTGGAGAAGGCCGACTCCGACAACATCGCGGCGGTGAAGGCGCCCGCGCCGAGGAAGGCGATGTAGCCCAGGTCGAGCAGCCCGACCAGACCGACCACGATGTTGAGGCCGAGCGCGGTGGCGGCGAAGACCAGCACCTGGGAGGCGATCGACATGTTGGCGTCCGAGCCACCCTGGGTGAACGGGAAGACGAAGGCGGCGAAGAAGGCCGAGAACACCAGCACCCGCTTGTTCAGCGACACCGCTGTGGCGTACCAGCCGAAGACTCCCCACTCCTTGAAGGTGAGGACTATCACCACCACCAGCGTGAGGAAGACGAAGAAGGCCCCGGCGTCATCAAGGGCGAGCATGTACACGGCTGCGAAGAGGATCGCGGCCAGCCCGAGGGCGATCGCCAGGATCTGCGACCACTTCGGCGAGCGGACGCGGCCAAGGCTCGGCTCTGGCGACTCGGGCAGCACCAGGCCGGCCAGAGCGGCGATGACGCCGGCGACCAGCGCCAGCCAGACCCCGGGTTCGGTGTTGACCAGTCCACCCGACTCGATGGCGATCACGACGACGGCGAGCAGGGCAGCCACGGCCGCGCCGATCCCTGCGGTGCGGGCGGCGGTGTTCCAGGCGACGACCCGGGCCCAGCGCTTCAGCCGGGCCCTGCCCAGCAGCGGGATCGCGAACAGCGCGGCCCCCAGCAGGCCCACAGCCACGTAGTGCCACTGCAGCGGCGACGGGGCGCCCCAGTAGGTCATGTCGTCGAGGGCCTGGCGGCGGTAGGCCCACGGCAGGAAGGCGGAGCCGGCGACCAGCAGAAGGCCGGCGATGCCGGCGATGCGGGCGGGCAGCTGCAGCTGCTGCAGCCGCTGCTCGGAGAACGGGAGCCGGATCATGCGCGGTCCACCACCCTCGCCCCGAGCAGGCCCTGGGGCCGGAACACCAGCACGAGGATGAGCAGCACGAAGGCCCAGACGTCCTTCCAGGCCGAGCCGCCGAACTGGCCGGGCACGTAGGCGGTCGCCATCGCCTCGGCGACCCCGAGGACCAGCCCGCCGACCACGGCGCCGTTGATATTGCCGATGCCACCCAGCACGGCGGCGGTGAACGCCTTCAGGCCGGCCAGGAAGCCCATCCGGAAGTCGATGTTGGAGTAGCGCAGGCCGTGCGCCACCCCGGCGATGGCGGCCAGCGCGGCGCCGACCGCAAAGGCGGCGACGATGGTCTTGTCGACGTTGATGCCCATCAGGCGAGCCACGTCGGGGTCCTGCGAGGTGGCCACCATCGCGCGACCCGTCCGCGTCCGGTTCACGAAGAACCACAGGAACAGCGTGGAGATCGCCAGGGCGACCACGGTGAACAGTGCCGGCAACTGGATCAGCACGCCGCCCAGCGGAATGGTCTGGCCCGAGATCCCCTCGATGGTGGGGAACGGGATGGCGCGCTTGGAGTCGGGGAAGCCGGGGATCTGGCCGTAGAACAGGCGGATGAACTCCTGCAGGAAGACCGAGACCCCGATAGCGGAGATCAGTGGTGCCAGGCGGGGCGCCGTCCGCAGTGGCCGGTAGGCGACCCGCTCGGTGAGCAGGGCCGTACCGACCGAGGCGACCACGCCGCCGAGCAGCATGAGCGGCAGCAGGACGAGCAGGGACCCGGCCACCCCCCAACCGGTGGGCTGGCCGAGCAGCATCCACACCGTGAAGGCGCCGAAGGCTCCGACCATGAAGATCTCGCCGTGGGCGAAGTTGATCAGCTGCACGATGCCGTACACCACCGTGTAGCCCACCGCGATCAGCGCGTACAGCGAACCCAGCGACAGCCCGTTGACCAATTGCTGAAGGAAGAAGTCCACCCGCCAGCACCCTCCCTCTCGTTGTCTCCCTCACCGGCCTGCCGGGTTGGCGCCCACCACGCGGGGCGGGCACCAACCCGGTCAGGTCTGCCTACAGTGAGCCGTCAGTCGAGGCTGACAACCTGCTCGGTGCCCCAGGCGCCGCTGCTGACCTTGTAGACGGTGATGGTGCGGGTGATCGTGTCACCGAACTCGTCGAACTCCACCCGGCCGGACGCGCCGTCGAAGGCCACGTCGTTGGTGGCGGCGACGATCGCCTCGCGGGCCGACTTGGCGTCGGTGGCGGTCGGCAGGACGACCTTCAGCGCCTCGATGATGGCGTTGGCGGCGTCGTAGGACATCGGACCGTAGGCGGCGTAGGGCTCGGCGAAGCCCTTGGCCTCGTAGGCGGCGATGAAGTCCGCCGCCGACGGCAGGTCCTCCGGCGGCGCGCCCACCGAGGTGGCCAGGTCGCCCTCCGCACCGCTGCCGGCGAGTTCGATGAAGGTCGGGTCGAAGATGCCGTCGCCGCCCATCAGCGGGACGTTCAGGCCATTGGCCTTCATCTGGTTCGACAGCGGGCCGCCCGAGGGGTACTCGCCACCGAAGTAGACGACCTCGGGACCGGCGGTGGCGATCTTGGTCACCACGGTGGTGTAGTCCGAGGCGTCGGCGTCGATCGACTCCGCCGCCACGACCTGGCCGCCACCGTCGGTGTAAGCCTTGGTGAAGGCCTCGACCAGACCCTGCCCGTAGGTGCCCTTGTTGTGCACCGTGGCGACCTTCTTGATCCCGCTGTCGAGCAGGTACTTCGCGGCCACCGGGCCCTGGACGGCGTCAGTGGTGGCGGTGCGGAAGTAGTTGGCGTTGACCCGTGCCGGGTTGGCAAGGTCGGCGCCCTGGGTGAGGGTCGGGTTGGTGTTGGCGGGCGAGACCTGGACGATCTTGGCGGCGTCCAGGATCGGGATCACGCTCTGCGCGACACCGGAGTTCAGCGTCCCCACGACACCGACGACCTCGTCGTCGGAGGCCAGCGAGGTGGCGGCGTTGGCGCCGACGTCAGGCTTGGCCTCGTCGTCCATCGGCACCAGCTCGAGGGTCCAGCCGGGGATCGCCCCTGACTCGTTGGCCTGGTCGACGGCGAGCTGGGCGGAGTTCCGCATGCCGGTGCCGAGCGCTGACAGGCCGCCGGACAGCGGCGCGATGAAGCCGATCTTGGCGACCTTGTTCTCGGCCGGCGCCGACGTCTGGCCGCCACTGGCGGTGGGTGCGGGAGCAGGCTCGCGCGAGCCGCAGCCGGTCAGCGCCAGCGCGGCGGCGACGACTGTCGCACCAACGATCTTGATGGTTCGGTTGTTCACATGTCCTCCTTGTGATCGGTGGCCTCCCGCCACCGGCACGGTCGGGCAAGGCTACGAGAGGCGAGGCATATAAAACCACCACTTCGTCTCACACTTGTTACAGCTGGGTCTCAATCGGCGGGACGTTACAGAATCGTTGCTAATCCCACGGGGGTGGAATTACTCACTTGGCAACGCCAGGGTTATCACTTTGATCGATTCAATCCAGCAGGTCGCGGACGATTCCGTCGGCCAGGAGACGCCCTGACAAGGTCAGACGAAGCCGGTCGTCGACGACCGCGGCATGACCGGCCGCAGCGACGTTCTGCGCCCGCCTGCGTTCAGTATCAGTGAGTATGTCCAGACCAATTCCGTCGGCGAGTCGCAACTCCAGCAATACCTGTTCAGTTCGACGATCCGCCGACGTCAATACCTCCCGCGCCTGGGCCGGGCTTTCGCCGGCCGCCAGCCGGGCCGAGTACGTGCTCGGGTGGCGCAGGTTCCACCAGCGCACCCCGCCGACGTGGGAGTGGGCGCCGGGCCCGATCCCCCACCAGTCGTGGCTGCGCCAGTAGGCAAGGTTGTGCCGGGCCCGGTGACCGGCGCGCGCCCAGTTGCTCACCTCGTACCATGCCAGTCCGGCAGCCGTCAGTTCCTGCTCGGCGGCCAGGTAGTAGGCGGCGTGCACGTCGTCGTCGATGTCGGGCAGTTCGCCACGCCGCACGCGGGCTGCCAGCCGCGTCCCTGGTTCGACGATCAGGGAGTAGGCCGACACGTGGTCGGGGGTCAGGGCGAGGGCCGCCCGGAGGCTGTCGCGCCAGTCGGTGGGCGACTCCCCCGGCGTGCCGTAGATAAGGTCGAGGCTCACCGAGCCGAACCCTGCCGCGCGAGCCCACCCGACCACCTCACCCACCCGCCCCGGGGTGTGGCGCCGGTCCAGGACCGCCAGCACCCGCGGGACGGCTGACTGCATTCCCAGCGACAGCCGGTTGAACCCCGCGGCAGCCAGCGCGTCCAGGTAGGCCGGGTCGACGGACTCCGGGTTGGCCTCGGTGGTCACCTCGGCGTCGGGGGCCAGCGGGAATCGCTGCCGGACGGCGTCCAGCAGTCCGGTCAACTCCGTCGGCTCGAGCATGGCCGGCGTGCCCCCGCCGAAGAACACCGTCTCCACCGGACGGGGACCGCCCAGCACCCTGACGGCGAGGTCGAGTTCGGCGCGGACGGCGGCCAGGTACGCCTGCCGGCTGGCGCCGGGCGCCGAGCCCAGCTCGGCGGCGGTGTAGGTGTTGAAGTCGCAGTAGCCGCACCGGGTGGCGCAGAACGGCACGTGGAGGTAGAGACTGAGCGGACGCTCCCCCGCCAGCGCGTCGGTCGGCAGCGCGCCGTCGGCGGGCGCCGGGTCACCGGGGGGTGGGGCGGACGGCATCAGGGCAGCTCGAAGGGCAGCTCGAAGCCGTCGAGTGCGCGCCGGCAGGAGCACGTGGCGGTGGCGTCGGCCTCGGCATCGGGGAGCCCGGCGATCACCCGGCGCAGCAGCGACTTCAGCCTCTCGATGTTGCCGGCGAAGACCCGCAGCACCTCAGCGTGGGTGACGGCTTCCCCGGTCTCCACCCCGGCGTCGTGGTCGGTCACCATGCAGACCGTCGTGGAGCACATGGCCTGTTCGCGGGCGACCGATGACTCCGGCACCCCGGTCATCCCGACCACGGTGCCGCCGGCGGCGGCGTGCCAGCGGGACTCGGCGCGGGAGGAGAACCGCGGCCCGTTGATCACCACAAGGGTGCCGGCGTCGACCAGCGGTGTCTGGTCGTCGGCCGCGGCCAGTACCGCTGCCCGGCCGCGCGGGCAGTACGGGTCGGCGAAGGAGACGTGGACCACCGGGCCGACCCCGTCGTAGACGGTGTGCTGGCGACCCCAGGTCCGGTCGATCACCTGGTCGGGGACCACGAAGCTGCCGGGGCCGAGTTCGGGGCGCAGCGACCCGACGGCGCACGGGGCCACAACCTGGCGTACCCCGACGCTGCGCAGCGCCCACAGGTTCGCCCGGTAGTTGACCCGGTGCGGCGGGAACTGGTGGTGCTGGCCGTGCCGTGGCACGAAGGCGACCCGCCGGCCGTCCAGCTCGCCGATGGCCAGCGGCGCCGACGGCTCACCGAATGGGGTGTCGACCACGACCGACTCGACGTCGCTGAGGAACTCGTAGAAGCCGGAGCCGCCGATGATGCCGATGTCTGCGTTCACGAAGGACGAGCCTAGACGCTGCCGAAGGCCCAACCCACCTGCCCCTCGCCCGCTTCAGCCACCGCCCCGCACCGCCCACCTCCCGCGACGTCCGCTCCACCACGCCGAGAGCTCCCCACCACGCCGAATGCTCCCTCCCTGAGGAAGTCCTCAGCGCGGTTGAGGAGTTCTGGACGAGTCAGTGCCGCGTAGCCGAAACGCTCAGGCCGCTTCCGCGCCTTTGCGCCACGGACGCGCCAGGACGAGCCACATCACGAGGGCCACGCCGAGGTAGGCGGCGTAGATGGTCAGCCAGCCGACCAGGCTCAGCTGCACCTCCTGCCAGGAGAACGGCATCGGCATCAGCACCAGGAAGAAGGCGAACAGCCCCACAGCGTAGGAAGCGCCCCAGATCCACCAGTTCCACTCCCACACAGCCTGACCAGCCAGGCCCCGCACCGGGAACAGCGCGATCGGGAGCGAGGCCATGCCGCCGATCGCTATCGAGCCGAGCGTCTCCAGGAAGAACGTCGCCCAGAAGTCGTCGCCGGCGGTCGTGGCACCCGCGACGACCCCGTACCCGAGCCAGGCGAGCAGCGCGACGCCGAACGCGTAGCCGAGCTGGACGAGCGCAGCCTTGCCCTGCGCGGCGCGGGCGGCCACCGCCCCGAACGCCACACCGGCCACGAGTCCGAAGACGATCCCCGGCTCGAAGCCGGTCACCCGGGTGAGTACGACAGCCGCGCCAACGATGACCAGCGACACCGGCCGGAAGACGAAGGAGTGGGTCGCCCCGGGAGCAAGCCGCCGGACCAGCCAGATGGTCACCAGCCAGCCCAGGCCCACGTCCACCGCGAAGCCCACCAGGATCGAGGCGAGGAGTCGCAGGCTGCCCGGGTTGAAGCCGAACTGCGGGTCCACGAAGCAGGAGATGAGTCCCGCAGCGGCGACCCCCGCGGCGGCCCACCACCAGCTGCCACGCGACGCCGGTGCCGCAGCGACCGCCGCCGTGTGCCCAGGCGCCGACGCGGCGGCTCCGCCTGCCGCCGCTCCCTCGGGTGGTCTCCGTCCGCGACCCTGCCACCACTGCGAGAACCGGTCGGAACCGGACTCGGTGGCGGAATTCAGCAAGGCGGTGGGGAATGCGACCAACAGGACCAGGATGATGGTCACCACCACGGCAAGCAGCAGCTGGGGCGGCTGGACGGCCAGCTCCTGCGGCGGGACGAGGCCGCTCACCACGCTGCGGGCCGCCGGGTCACCGGTACCCAGCCGCGACGAGGTCTGGTCCGGACCGGCCGGAGCACCAGACGGGGTGGCGGACGGCTGCGTCGAGGGTGCCGCCGACCCACAGCCGTCCGGGGCGAAGACACACTCGCCGCGCACCAGGTCGCCCTCGTAGCTGACCGAGTAGGGCCGCCCGGACACCCGCTTGAGCTGGCCGGCCGGCGCCGGGCACTCCTTGTCGTACTCCGACGTGAAGTTGAGTACTGCGCTCAGCCGCCGCGCATCGATGGTGATGTCCCACGAGATTGCCTCGATGAAGTCATCCCCGCAGGGGTCTCCCACCTCGGGCTCGGAGCCGGCGCTGCGGCCGACCCCGTCCACGATCGGGATCCGCCACGCGACGTGCTCGGCGTCCACCCGCACGCACACGCCGTCCTCGCACCAAAAGCTCAGCGCGGCGGGCATGGTCGACGGCATCCCCGCCGGGGCGGGACCGGTGCGGGTGCCGGAGTACACGAGCTCCTGCGGCGCGGCCGCGGCGGCCGGGGCCGCCAGCCCGACAGCCACCAGCGTGAATAGCAGGATGGCGATCAACCGACGCATGCGCCCCCCTCGCTATGTGCCTCCCTCAGCGCAGGGTAGACGGCGGGCGGTTCGGGACGCAGTGGGCAAATTCACCATCACCCACCCGGTGACACCCGACCGGGAGGGCGCCGCGCCCGCGGCGGGCGTCGGCTACTTCTTGTCGACCCGCGTCTCGCCGGTGGACAGGGCAGCGACGAAGGCCTCCTGGGGGACCTCGACGCGGCCGACCATCTTCATCCGCTTCTTGCCCTCCTTCTGCTTCTCCAGCAGCTTGCGCTTGCGGGTGATGTCGCCGCCGTAGCACTTGGCCAGGACGTCCTTGCGGATCGCGCGGACGGTCTCGCGGGCGATCACCCGGGCGCCGACCGCGGCCTGGATCGGCACTTCGAACTGTTGCCGCGGAATGAGCTCCTTCAGCTTCTTGGCCATCGCGATGCCGTAGCTGTAGGCGTTGTCGGTGTGGACTATCGAGCTGAACGCGTCCACCGGCTCGCCGTGAAGCAGGATGTCGACCTTCACCAGCTTCGCCACCTGCTCACCGGACTCGTGGTAGTCCAGCGAGGCGTACCCCTTCGTCCGGGACTTGAGAGCGTCGAAGAAGTCGAAGACGATCTCGGCCAGCGGCAGCAGGTACCGGATCTCGACCCGGTCCTCGCTCAGGTAGTCCATCCCGGTCTGGACGCCGCGCCGGTTCTGGCACAACTCCATAACGGTGCCGATGAACTCGGTCGGGGTGAGGATCGTCGCCCGCACCACAGGCTCGTGCACCTCGGCGATTTTGCCTTCGGGGTACTCCGACGGGTTGGTGACCTGGTGCTCGGTGCCGTCCTCCATGACGACGCGGTACACCACGTTGGGCGCGGTCGAGATCAGGTCGAGATTGAACTCCCGCTCCAGCCGCTCCCGGACGATTTCCATGTGGAGCAGGCCCAGGAAGCCGATCCGGAAGCCGAAGCCGAGGGCGCCGGACGTCTCCGGCTCGTAGACCAGCGCTGCGTCGTTGAGCTTCAGCTTGTCCAGCGCCTCGCGCAGTTCGGGGAAGTCGGCGCCGTCGATCGGGTACAGCCCGGCGTAGACCATCGGCCGGGGCTGGCGGTAACCGCCAAGGCTGGCGGCCGCCGGGCGCGACACGGTGGTGACGGTGTCGCCCACCCGCGACTGGCGGACGTCCTTCACCCCGGTGATCAGGTAGCCGACCTCGCCGACCCCGAGCGCGGCGGCGCGGGTCGGCTCCGGTGCTATGACGCCGACCTCGAGGGTCTCGTGCGCGGCCCGGGTGGACATCATCAGCACGCGTTCGCGGTGGTTGAGTTCGCCGTCCACCACGCGCACGTAGGTGACCACGCCGCGGTAGGTGTCGTAGACCGAGTCGAAGATCAGCGCCCGGGCCGGCGCGGACGCGTCCCCGACCGGGTGCGGGATGTCGGCGACTATGTGGTCGAGCAGTTCCCGCACGCCCTCGCCGGTCTTGGCCGAGACCTGGAACACGTCCTCGGGCCGGCAGCCCACCAGGTGGGCGATCTCGGCGGCGTACTTCTCGGGCTGGGCGCTGGGCAGGTCGATCTTGTTCAGCACCGGGACTATGTGGAGGTCGGCCTCCAGCGCCAGGTAGAGGTTCGCCAGGGTCTGCGCCTCGATGCCCTGGGCGGCGTCGATCAGCAGGATCGCACCCTCGCACGCGGCCAGCGAGCGGGACACCTCGTAGGTGAAGTCGACGTGGCCGGGGGTGTCGATCATGTTGAGCACGTAGTCGGTGCCGGCCACCTGCCACGGCATCCGGACGGCCTGGGACTTGATCGTGATGCCGCGTTCCCGCTCGATGTCCATCCGGTCCAGGTACTGCGCCCGCATCGAGCGCTCGTCGACCACGCCGGTCAGCTGCAGCATCCGGTCGGCCAGGGTCGACTTGCCGTGGTCGATGTGGGCGATGATGCAGAAGTTCCGGATGATCTCCGGAGGAGTCTGGCCGGGCTGGGGTGCACTCATGATTCGCCCATTGTTCCATCGAGGGCGCCAAACTTCTCACTCGTGGGCATCGGCAAGGATGTGCCGGTGACTTCCCGCCGTCTCCCCACCACGATCCCGCACGGCCGGACCGCCCGGCGCCTCGAGTGGGCGCACCTCCCGCCGCAGATCCGCGCGGTCGTCGAGGAGCGCTGCGGGTCGCCGGTGGTGGACGCGGAGACGCAGGGTGCTGGCTTCACGCCCGGGTTCGCGTCGGTGCTGACCTGCGAGGACGGTTCGCGGCACTTCGTGAAGGCGGCGTCGGTGAAGGCGCAGCGGATGTTCGCGGAGGCGTACCGCGAGGAGATCCGCAAGC
>JAEZGC010000291.1 GCA_023437345.1 Actinomycetes bacterium | reverse complement strand
GGTCGGCGCGGATCCGCTGTCGGATCTCGCAGTGCTGCGGGCCCGCGGCGACGTCCCGCCACCGGTGCTGCGCGGTGACGCGTCCCGGCTGCGCGTCGGGCAGCTCGTGGTGGCCCTTGGCAACCCGCTCGGGCTGGCCGGCAGCGTCACGGCGGGGGTGGTGTCGGCGTTGGGACGTTCGCTGCCGACCACCCGCGGCCGGGTGGTGGATGAGGTGATCCAGACCGATGCCGCGCTCAACCCCGGCAACTCCGGCGGCGTGCTGGCCGACAGCCGCGGCCGGATGGTCGGGGTGAACACCGCTGTCGCGGGGGCGGGTCTGGGACTCGCCGTCCCGATCAACGCGACAACTGAACGGATCATCAGCGCATTGATGACCCACGGGCGGGTCCGCCGGGCCTGGCTGGGCATCGTCAGCAGCCAGGCGCCGCTGCCACCACCGCTGGCGGCCAAGCTCGGCCGGCGTGAGGGGCTGCGGGTCGGGGAGGTGGTCGCGGGCAGTCCGGCGGCCCGTGCCGCACTGCGTGCCGGCGACATAGTGGTGGCGGTGGCTGGCCAGCCGATGGGCTCGGCCACCCATCTGCAGCGCTGGATGGTAGCCGAGGCGATCGGCAGGCCTGTCGAGATCACGGTGTGGCGAAACGGCGCCCTGGTGGACGTCATCGCGGTTCCGGAGGAACTCGGCGTCAAGGGCTGACGACCACCCGACCGCGCAGCACGACCAGTCGCGGCGCCGCGGTGACCGCCGGGTCGGCGACCGGGTCGGCGTCGTAGACCACGAGGTCGGCCCAGGCTCCATCGGCGAGCGCGGCGGGGGCACCGAGCCACTCCCTGGCGCGCCACGAGGCCGCACCCAGACCGAACTCCGCCCCGCCCAGTTCGGCGAGCAGCCGGATCTCGGTGGACAGCACGCCGTGCGGGATCGTGCCGCCGGCGTCGGTGCCGGCGAAGACCGGGACGCCGGCTTCGATGGCCGCCGCCATGGTCCGGTGCCGACGCTCGTGGAGTGACCGCATGTGCGCCGCGTAGCGCGGGAACTTCGCCTCGCCCGCGGCTGCGAAGGCGGGGAAGTTCTCAAGGTTCACCAGGGTGGGGACGAGCGCGACGCCGCGCTCGGCCATCAGGGCGATGGTGGAGTCGTCCATCCCGGTACCGTGCTCAATCCCGTCGATCCCGGCCCTCACGAGTTGGTGCACCGACTCCTCGCCGAAGCAGTGGGCCGTGACGCGCGCCCCGAGCGCGTGGGCACGGTCGATGGCAGCCGCTGCCAGATCGGACGGCCACAGCGGCGCCAGGTCGCCGAGGCTGCGGTCGATCCAGTCCCCCACCAGCTTCACCCAGCCGTCGCCGGCGCGCGCCTGGCGCTCCACCTCGGCCAGCAGGGTGTCCGGCTCGATCTCGACTGCGTAGTTGCGGGTGTAGCGGCCGGGGCGGGCTATGTGCCGGCCGGCCCTGATGATCCGGGGCAGGTCGGGCTCGTCGTCGATCCAGCGGGTGTCGATCGGGGAGCCGGCGTCGCGGACCAGCAGCGTCCCGGCGTCCCGGTCGTCGCGGGCCTGCGCCTCGGCAGTGGGGCGGTCGACTCCGCCGCCGGCGGCGAGGCCGATGTGGCAGTGGGCGTCGACAAGACCGGGCACGATCCACCCGTCGCGGCACACCGTCACCGCGCCTGCCACCGGCTCGGTGCGCACCAGCCCGTCCACCAGCCACAGGTCGCGCACCTCCCCGTCCGGCAGCACGGCGCCGTGCAGGTGCAGCGGCTGGACCTCTGGCGGGCCCCCGACCGTGGCCACCGGGTGGGCGTGGGCGAAGAAGCGCGGCTCGCCCAGCCCGGGCGGTGCGTGGTGGTGCCCCATGGGACGGACGCTACCGCACGTGCGCGAGAGCCACCCGACGCCACCCCAGCCCTCTTGCACAACTTTTGTGCATAACTATTGTGTATCTATGACCGAGTCTGATTCGACGCCCCCCGGCCTGGCGACCGTCCGGCTGTCCGCCGTCCAGTTGCGCACCCTGGCGCACCCGCTGCGGGCCCGGCTGCTCGGCTCGCTCCGGCTGGACGGGCCGGCGACCGCCACCACCCTGGCCACCGCACTGCGTACCAACTCGGGCGCCACCAGCTACCACCTGCGCCAGCTGGCGGCCGTCGGCCTGGTCGTCGAGGACGCCGCCGCGGGGCGCGGCCGCGAGCGCTGGTGGCGCGCGGCACATCAGGTAAGCACGTTCCGGCCCGGGGACTACCTCGACGACCCCGACGCCGTGGCCGCCGCGGACTGGATCGAACACCACGCTCTCGCTCTGCTCACCGAGCAGTTCGCCGACTGGACGGCGAACCGGAGCCGGTTCCCGGCGCCGTGGCGGGAGGCGGCCGGTGTCAACGACTTCGCGCTGCGCCTCTCCCCCGCCCAACTGGAGCACCTCACCGCCGAGATCTGGGACCTGCTGCTGCGCTACCGCGACGAGGCCGACCCCGACCAGCCGGACGCCGAGCAGGTAGTGGTCGGCTACCTCGCCTTCCCGAGACCCACCCGATGAGGGACGCGCCAGTGCTCGGCCCGCGCCAGGTCCGGTTCCGCTACCTGCTGGTCCAGGCGCTGCGGTGGCTGCCGACCGGGTTGCTGATTCCGGTCACCACCTTGCTGATGCTCGATCGAGGGCTCAGCCTGACCCAGGTCGGCACCGTGGTCGCCGGCCAGGGGCTGATCGTGCTCTTCCTTGAGCTTCCCACCGGCGGCCTGGCCGACGCGCTGGGCCGCAGACCTGTCCTGGTCGCGGCGAGCGTCCTGGCGGTTGTGGCCACGTTCGGGCTGGCGGTGTCGGCCACGTACCCGGCGTTCCTCGCCGTATGGCTGGTGTGGGGCGCCTCGCGGGCGCTCGACAGCGGCCCGCTGGACGCCTGGTTCGTTGACGCCACGC
>JAEZGC010000260.1 GCA_023437345.1 Actinomycetes bacterium | reverse complement strand
GGGCCGCAGCTGGTGGCGGCTGCGGCCCGACCGGGATCCGGCCCGGATGGCCGAGGACGCCTGGGACGAGCTGCGCGATTCGGTGATCGACTCCGGCCACCCGTGGCCGGCCGGCACCCCGCGGCAGATCGCCCGGGCACTGGCCGACGTGCTCGACCCCGACGCGGTGGCGGCCGCCCAGGAGCTGGCGGTGGAGGTCGAGCGTGCCAGGTTCGCTGCCTCGCTGGACGCCAGCGACGTCGCGGGCCGGGCGCGGGCGGCGGCAGCCGGACTGACGGCGACCCGGACCGGCGGCAAGCCGTGGCGCAGGCTGTTCCCCCGCTCAGTGCTGCGGCTTCGCGGCTGACCGGCTCCGGACATGCGACAGCCCGGGCGATCCGCCCGGGCTGTGACCGTGCTGAAGGCTACAGGCCGTCGTCCTGACGGCGGCGCCAGCGCTCTTCCATCCGGTCCATGAAGTCGCGCTCGGCTGGTCGTTTGCCGCCCCCTGCGTTCTGGCCGTCCTGGTCGTAGCCGACGTGCTGCCAGGAGCTGACGGCGACCACCGTGGCTGCCAGCATCACAAGGAACCCTGCCACGCTGAGCACCGGGTGGACCTGCATGCCGGCGATCAGGCAGCCGATGCCGACCAGGAAGGCGAGGCCGGCGATTGCCGCGCGGCGACGGTGGAGGCGTCGGGATCCGGTCCCGCGCAGGGTGTTGGCGAGCTTGGGGTCCTCGGCCGCGAGCGCGGCCTCCATCTGTTCGAGGAGCCTCTGTTCGTCCTCAGAGAGGGCCATCGTCGCCTCCTGGCTGTGTAGTGGACGAATCGTAGAGCAAGTCTAGGTCGGTGCCGAGCATTTCGGAACTGGAAGGTTACCCCGCCACCGGCCCGATCATTCCGGAACCCCGGATTCCCGGCTCGGGTTCTGGTCGGGCAGGCCGTCGGCCGCGAGGTCGTCGACAACTGCGTGCTCGGCGTCCCAGACCCCGTCACGATACGCCGTGCGGGAGACCAGGTGGCCCGAGACCGGGGCGGTGAGGATCTGCAGCACGACCGCCAGGCCCAGCAACGTGAAGGCCTTCCAGTCGCGCAGGCTGAGCGTCACCCCGACCAGCACGAGGATCAGGCCGAAGACGGACGGCTTGGTGGCGGCGTGCATCCGGGTCATCACGTCGGGGAACCGGACCAGTCCGATCGCGGCGGCGAGGCAGAAGAAGGCGCCGATGGCCAGCACGACAGCACCGGCGAGGTCGAAGAACTGGTCAGCTGTCACCGTTGTCCTCCTGGCGCGACTGCCGCCTGACGAAGCGGCGGCGGACAGTGGACGGGGACGCGATCAGCCGGGCCACCGCGACGGCGGCGCTGAAGCCGACCAGGGACAGCCCCAGCAGGATCGGCAGGCCCGTGGTGTTGTCGGCCAGCACCGAGTACAGCCCGACCGACGCGATCACTATCGCGATGATGACGTCGCCTGCCACGATCCGGTCCAGCGAGGTCGGGCCCTGAACCAGCCGCCACAGCACCAGCACGGCGGCGGCCATCAGCATCGCCACGGCGCTGCCTATCACTATCGTCACGGCCGCTCCCCCTTCCTGCGCTGGGCGGCTCGCCGTTCGGCGGCCCGCAGGTCGGCCGCGCGCAGTTCGTGATCGCTGCCGAAGGCCCGGATCACCCGGTCCTCGATCTGCAGCGCGTGCTTGCGCTGCTTCCGGATGGCGCCGGCGTCCGGCAGGTCGAAGACGTGAAGGTACAACAACCGGGGGCGCCGGACGGTCTCCACGACCAGGGTGCCGGGCACCACCGAGATCAGCTCGGCGACCGCCACCTGGTAGAGGTCGCTGTTGGCGGCGAGCCGCACCTTGATGATGCCGGGCTTGATGTTCAGGTTGGGCCGCAGCGCCACCACGGCCACCTGGAAGGACGCCACCGCGAGGTCCTTGACCTGCGCCAGCACCAACCGCAGCAACCCCCAAAGCCTGACCTTGCCGTAGTAGCGGATCGGGGCGAGCCAGAACACGACGGTGATCAGCCAGCCGAGCACCAGGCCGTACAGGATGTTCAGCAGCGAGGCCTCGCCCCACAGCAGCACCCACACCACGGCCAGGAGCAGCACCGCCCGTGACTGCAGCCGCCAGCGCAGGATGGCGCGGAGCCGGCGCGGGTTCTCACTCATCAGCCACCCCCCAGCACAGAGGCAAGGTAGCTGCCGTCCAGCAACGCCGCCGCGGAGCGGCTGACGTACTGGTACATCGGCCCGGCCGCGACGGTGAACACGGTGGCCAGCGCCAGCAGGCCGAGCGTCGAGCCGACCATCAGTCCGGGCAGCGGGGCCCCGATGGCCGGGTCGCGGAATCGCCGCAGGTTGCGCAGCGTCCGCTCGGGGACCTCACCCCAGAACGCGCGGGCCCACACCTTGGCCATCGCATACAGGGTGAGCAGCGAGGTGAGGACGGCGCCGGCGACCAGCGCCCACGCCATTGGGGTGTCGGCCTGGATGCCGGCCTGCAGCAGCGCCAGCTTCGCGATGAAGCCCGAGAAGGGCGGGATCCCGGCAAGGTTGACCGCCGGGATGAAGAACATCACCCCGAGCACCGGCACAGCCTTCGCCAGCCCGCCAAGCCGGTCGAGGCTGGTGGCGGCCCCCACCCGTTCGACAAGCCCGGCGACCAGGAACAGGGTGCACTGGATGGTGATGTGGTGCGCGGCGTAGTAGATGGCGCCGGCGTAGCCGCCGTTGGAGGCCAGCGAGATCCCGAAGATCATGAAGCCGATGTGGCTGACCAGGGTGAACGACAGCAGACGCTTGATCTCGACCTGGGCTATCGCCCCGAGAATGCCGATCACCATCGTCGCCAGACCGGCCACCCCCAGCAGGATCGGAAGCGTCGACTCGGGGAACAGCAGGGTCTGGGTCCTGATGATCGCGTACACGCCGACCTTGGTGAGCAGGCCGGCGAACACCGCGGTGACCGGCGCCGGGGCGGTCGGGTAGGAGTGCGGCAGCCACGCCGACAGCGGGAAGACCGCAGCCTTGATCGAGAACACGCCCAGCACCAGGAATTGCAGCACCCCCTGCACCTCGACGGGCAGCTCGGCCAGCCGGACGCCCAGCTGCGCCATGTTCACGGTGCCCGTTGCGGCGTACACGGTGGCGAGCGCGATCAGGAACAGCGACGACGAGACGAGGTTGACCACGACGTAGACCGACCCGGCCCGGATCCGGTCCCGGGTGCCGCCCATGGTCAGCAGCACGTAGGAGGCGAACAGCAGCAGTTCGAAACTGACGAACAGGTTGAAGAGGTCGCCGGTGAGGAAGGCGTTCGACACCCCCGCCACCAGCAGCAGGAAGGTGGGGTGGAAGATCGACACCGGGGTCTCCCGGCGCACCTCGTCCTCATCCTGGCCGGTGGAGTAGAGCAGCACCGCCAGCGAGACCAGGGCCGCGACCAGCAGCATCAGGGCGGCGAGCCGGTCCGCGACCAGGACTATGCCCAGCGGCACCGGCCAGTCGCCCACCCACAGGACGAGGGTCCGGGTGTCGGTGAGCCACACCAGCATCGCGGCCACCGCGGACACCCCCGCGACGGCGGTGATCGAGATTGCGCGCTGCAGCCGGGGCTGGCGGCCGGCCAGGAAGGTGACCGCCGCACCGAGCAGACACAGCAGCACCGGGACGGCGAGCAGGTTGTTCATTCGCTCACCACATCCTCTCCGGTGTCGCTGAACTGGATCTCCTCGTAGCTCTCCGAGGTGCTGTCGGCGCGGGCCAGGACGCGGATCCTGGCGTCCTCGATGTCGTCCTGCACCTCGTCGTGGCCGTTGATCTGGAAGCTGCGGTAGGCCATCGTCAAGACGAACGCCGCCACCGACAACGTGATCACGATGGCGGTCAGCACCATCGCCTGCGGCAGCGGGTCACTCATCGCCGACTTCTCGGTCATCCCGATGATCGGCGGGCCGCCGGCCGGGCCGGAGGCGACCAGGAAGAGGACGTTGACGCCGTTGCTGGCCATCACGACCCCGACCAGGATCCGGCTCAGCGAACGTTCCGAGATCAGGTACAGCCCGCCCGCGATCAGGACGCCGGCGACTATCGCCAGGGTGAGGTTGCCCGTCATCACGACCACCTCATCCCGGGGGCGGCGCGGGTCGACTCCGGCTCGGGGGCCGGCGCGAGCTCCTCGCGCTCGTGGGCGTCGATCCCGGCGCCGAGGCTTCGGCCCAGGTCGACCATCATGCCGACCACGACGAGGTAGACGCCGAGGTCGAAGACGGTCGAGGACACCAGGTGGATCTTGCCGAACAGCGTCCAGGTCAGCCCGCCGGGCAGCTGGATCGACTCCCAGCCGGGCACGGTCAGGTAAACCTCGAAGCTCTGGAAGATCACCCCGCCGACCAGGGCCGGGACCACGGCTGCCGCCACCGACAGCACCAGGCCGGCACCGAGGATGACGCCCGCGGGAATCGGGACCGCTTCGTCGAGCTCGTGCCCACCGGCGGCCAGGTAGCGGATCAGCAGCGCCGTCCCGGCGACCAGCCCGCCGGCGAAACCGCCGCCGGGCAGGTTGTGGCCGGCCACCAGCAGGTAGATCGAGACCATCAGCATGACGCCGAACAGCAGCCGGGTGACCACCTCGAAGATCAGCGAGCGGGCGTGCCGGGGAAGCAGCCGGCTGCCGGCCAGCCAGCCCTCGAGCTTGCCGTCCGGCAGCGCCGGCGGGCGGCGCAACCGCCCCGCCCTGCCGCGCAGGAAGATCAGGCTCGCCACTCCCGTGGCGGCGATGCTCAGCACCGCGATCTCGCCGATGGTGTCCCAGGCCCGGGTGTCGACCAGCACCACGTTGACAATGTTGTTGCCGTAGCCGTAGGCGGAGGCTGCCTCGTGCAGCGGCTCGGAGACCGGCGCCGCGGTCCGTGAGCCGGCCGCCAGCAGGGCCACCAGGGTGAACGCCAGCCCGGTGCCCGCCGCGATCACCACCCGCCACCAGCGGGCCGACTGCAGCGGCCGCTCGGTGAAGTACTTGGGCAACTTGCGCAGCACCAGCAGGAACACCAGCAGGGTGATCGTCTCGACCATCACCTGGGTGAGCGCCAGGTCGGGGGCGCCGTGGATCAGGAACAACAAGGCGGTGCCGTAGCCCGTGACGCCCAGCAGCAGGACGGCGCGCAGCCGGCCACGGGAGGTGGCCACCAGCAACGCGGCGACCACCATCACGGCGCCGACCAGCACCTGGCCCCAGTGGTCGGCGAGGTACACCGCCGGCCATTGCTGGACCTGTGCCAGCCCGAAGAAGATCAGCCCTGTGATGACCACGAGGATCGTCGCCACATAGGACGCCAGCGAGCCGCGCTGGGTACGCCCGGTGACCTCGACGGCCAGCCTGTCGAGCCGCGCCATGGTGATCCGGTAGGCGTCCGCGGCGGCGGGGACCTTGGGGAAGGTCTGCTGGACGGCGCCGATCCACTCCCGCTGCCAGAACAGCACTGCGCCGCCGGCAATCGCCAGCAGCGAAGCGGCGAGCGGCAGCCCCCACGACGGCAGCAGGGTGAGCCCGTGGCTCGGCTCACCGTCGGGCAGGGTGGCGGCGTAGCTCTCGAACACCGGCGTCAGCGGGCCGCCGAGGAAGCCGGCCGCCAGCACCGTCACGCCGAGCACGACCGGGGCGGCCAGGAAGCCGACCGAGGGTGGGTGGCTGACAGTGGTCGGGGCCAGGCCGGGCTTGGTGCCGAACGCGCCCCACCAGAACCGCAGGGTGTAGGCCACAGTCAGCGCCGAGCCGAGCACGACGGTGCCGACCAGGACCCAGGCCGGCAGCGGGGCGATGCCCAGCCCGTCACCGGTGAGGGCGAGGTTGGTGATGCCCTCCAGCCCGGCCTCCTTGGCGGTGAACCCGAGGGTCGGCGGGAGGCCCGCCATCGCGGCCCCGGCGCCCGCGGCGCCGGTCGCCCC
>JAEZGC010000201.1 GCA_023437345.1 Actinomycetes bacterium | reverse complement strand
GCGCTCGCCGACGCGCTCAGCGCCGGCGGCGGACGGCAGGGCTGAGCCGGCCCGTCCGGTGGGTCAGGCCACGCCGGCAGCGCCGCGGGCGGCCGCCTCCTCGCGTTCGAGCTGGGTGTAGGCGATCTTGCCGACCAGCGTGGTCGGCAGGGAGTCGCGGATCTCCAGCGTCCGCGGCACCGCCCACTTCATCAGGTGCTTGCGGCAGTGGGCCAGCAGGTCCTCGCGCAGCTGGGGCGTGTCGGCGACATCGTCGGCCAGCACGACGTAGGCCTTCACAGCAGACACCTGGTGGTCGTCAGGCGTCCCGATCACGCAGGCCCGGCGGACGCCGGGGTGGGCCTCCAGCACCTGCTCGACCTGGGCGGGGAACACCGAGAACCCGGACACCTTGATCAGCCGCTTCTGGCGTCCCTTGAAGTACAGGTAGCCGTCGGCGTCCATAGTCGCGATGTCGCCGGTGTGCAGCCACACCCGGCCGTCGGCGTCGCTGCGCAACGTGTCGGCGGTCGCCGCCGGGTCATTGAGGTAGCCGAGCATCAGCGTGGGACCGGTGACGCAGATCTCGCCGTCCTCGCCGTAGGGCACCTCCTCGCCGGACGGGTCGGCGACCTTCAGCCGCATCCCCGGGATCGGGATCCCTATCGAGTCCTCGCGGTAGGCCCCCGGCGGCGACAACGTGCAGGCAGTGACGCACTCAGTGAGGCCGTAGCCCTCGAGCAGTTCGACGCTGGCGCCCTGGGCGGCCAGCGCCGCATCGAAGCGGCGCTTCAGGTCGCTGGTGAGCGAGTCGCCGCCGCAGTACGCGCCGCGCAGCCTGGCGAACGACACCTTGGCGAACTTCGGGTGCTGGAGCAGCGCGTGGAACAGCGTCGGCACCCCTGCGATGAACGACGGGGAGTGCTTGATCAGGTTGTCGATGTAGATGGACGCGCTGAACTCCGGCACCAGGATCGAGCAGCCACCGGCGGTGAGCGGGGTGTGGACGCACAGGCCGAGCCCGAAGCCGTGGAACACCGGAAGGATCGCCAGCACGCTCTGGCCCGGCTCGAGCCCGGTGATGGCGCGCATCGAGACCGCCAGCGCGGTGAAGCTCGCCGAGCTCAGCTCGATGCCCTTGGGCAGGCTGGACGTGCCGCCGCTGAACAGCACCACGGCACTGTCGGCCGGGTCGATCCGGCGTTCGTAGGCTTGCGGGTCGGTCCCGGCCCTCATGAAGTCGCGCCACGGCAGGATCCGCGGGTCGCCGGTCGGCACCGGGTCGATCTTGCGGCCGCGGGTGATGTTGAAGCCGAGCCGCTTGGCGTGGGACAGGTAGTCGGAGAACCGCGCGATCACCAGCTTCTCGATGCCGGTGTTGGCCAGCACCTCGCGGAACCGGCCGTAGAACATGTCCACGGTGACCGCCCAGCGGCTGCCGCTCTCGCGGACGTAGTGCTCCAGCTCCACAGGGGACGACAACGGGTGGGTCATCACCGCCCGGGCGCCGATCCGGTTCAGCGCGTAGAACATGATGACCGTGTTCGGCACGTTGGGCATCGACAGCGTTACCGAATCGCCCGGGCGGATGCCGTGGGCGAGGAAGGCCGCCGCGCACCGCTCCACCTCCGCCAGGAACACCTCGTAGGAGATCCGGCGGCCCAGGTACACCAGGGCGGTGTGGCGCGGGTAGGTGGCGGCCGCGTCCGCCATCGCCTCGTACATGGTCGTGTCGGGCACGTCAGGGTCGGCCGGCAGGTCGCCGTAGAGCCGCAGCCAGGGCCGATCGGTCATGATGCCACGTCCTGATTCAGCTGGCGGAGCCGGGCCGGGTTGGCCAGGTAGTCGGCGAGCCGCTCCAGAGCACGGGCGTCCTGGTAGCCGTCCGCCACCCGTTCGTCGAAGGCGATCCTCAGTTCCGCCATCTGCTTGACCGCCGGCTTTCCGTCCTCGCCGACACAGACCGCCGGGCGAACCTGGCCGATGGTGACGAACAGGCTGCAGGTCCCCCACTCGAACAGGTGGTGGTAGGCGGCACCCATCCCCACCGAGCCGAGGTTGGCCACCATGGCGCTGGCCCGCATCGGGTCGAGGCCGCGCAGGAAACCGGGGGTGTCGATGAAGAAGTCCCACCACTCCATCAGCTTCACGGCGACCCGCAGCAGGCTGCGCGGCAGGCGCATGAACAGTTCGATGAGCTTGTCGTCGTCCTTGTCCTGACCGCTCTTGGCGACCCGGATCTCGCCGCGCAGCTTCGCGATGATGGTGTCGGCGTCGTCGGTGTCCTTGATCCGGACCAGCACCATCGTCTCCTCGGCCTCGTCGGTGTAGGCGCGGCGGGCGGCGAACGAGAGGGAGACGTCGTGGCGCTGGTAGAGCCGTCGCCCGATGATGTAGCGGTTGAGGGTGGGGCGTTCCCGCAGGATGCGGACCAGGGCCAGCATGAACGCCTCGAACAGCGAGATCTCCTGGTCGGTGCCCTTGCTCTCCTCGATCCAGGCCAGCAACGGCTCGGCATCGAAGGAGACCGGGTAGTAGGCGATCGACTCGTTCCGGCCCTTCATCAGGTACGGGAAGATCGCCTTGAAGCCGCGTCCCAGGTCGACCCGGGACGCGTCGTACCGGTCGCCGCGACGGCGCATGTGTTTGCTCATCCTGTCAGCCACCCTGCTTTCGACAACCGGCGACGCGGGGAGCCCCGCGCCCTGTCGGCGACACTGCCGCCCCGGACCGGTCCCGCGTCACCGGCAACCTAGTACGAGAACCACCTCCCCGCTACCGATTCAGGGGAAGGGCCAGGCCGGCCGGCGTCAGGCGAGCCCAACCGGTGGTGACGCCGCGCGCGCTCAGGGTGCTGCGGCGCTTCAGCGGCGACGTTTCGGGCTGACGGAGCCGATCAGCCGGGGGGCGCGGTGACGATCACCGCCGCCGGGGTGGCGGCGGGGCCGAACTCGGTCCGCAGCTCGTCGCGCAGCGCGTCCGGGTCGAGGTTTCCGGATGCGGTCACCAAGGCCACCGAGCGGGTGCCGAACCGGTCGTCCGGACGGTCCTCAAGGGACGCCGCGAGCACCCCGGGGCGGCTCGCCAGCCACGCCTGCACGGCGGCGGGGTCGGTGTTCTCCCCGCCGGTCACCCGGATGCCGTCGGCCCGTCCGGCGACGTGGACCAGGCCGTCGCGCAGGAAGCCGAGGTCGGCGGTGAAGCTCCCCCGTCCCAGGACGGGGGAGCGCAGTTCCAGCCGTCCACCCCGCTCTTGGATCCGCACCCCCGGCAGCGGACGGCCGAGGGTTCCCGGCCGGACCGCGCGGTCCGCGGGGGTGGCCAGGGTGACGGTGCCGGTCTCGGTGGTGCCGTACGCGTCGTAGACCGGGGCAGCCAGGACCGTGGCGAGCGCGTCCGGGTCGGCCAGCCGGTCCGAGCCGCTGAGCACCAGTCCGATCCGGGTCGGCGGGGAGCCGCAGGCCTGCGCCAGGCGCACCAGTTGCTCCGGGACGCCGGTCAGCACGTCCACCCGCGGCATCGCGCCCAACCGGGCGGCGGCGTCCGACCCCACCGCGATGAAGTGCCCGCCCAGGGCCAGCGTGGTCAGGAACGTCGTGAAGCCGTGGCCGTGGTCGACCGGTGCCAGGCAGGCGACCACCGGCCGCCGCTCTAACGGCAGCACGCCGGCCGGTCCGGCGAGCTGGCCGAGAGCGCGAAACCCGCGCCGGGACCGCACCAGCTTCGCCGTGCCGGTGGTGCCGGAGGTGGCGAGGAACACCCCGGCGC
>JAEZGC010000059.1 GCA_023437345.1 Actinomycetes bacterium | reverse complement strand
TGGTTCCTCAACACCTTCATCGTGGCGACCGCCACCTGCCTGGGGACGCTGGTGTTCGCCTCGCTGGGCGCCTACGTGCTGTCCCGGTTCCGGTTCACCTTCAAGCGTCCCCTGCTGATGGGGATGCTCATCCTGCAGGTGTTCCCCTCGTTCGTCGGCATGGTGGCGATCTACGTGCTGCTGTACCGGATGGGCGGCCTGGACACCCTGTGGGGTCTGGTGCTGTTCTACCTGGCGGGCAACATGCCGTTCAACACGTGGCTGGTGAAGAGCTACCTCGACGAGGTGCCGCGCAGCCTCGACGAGGCGGCCCGGATCGACGGGGCCAGCAACTTCCGGATCTACGCCCAGATCATCCTGCCCGTGGCCCGGCCCATCCTCACGTTCCTGGCCGTGACCAGCTTCACCGCGCCGTGGATGGACTTCATCCTTCCCAAGCTGATCCTGCGCAGCCCGGCGAACCAGACCTTGGCGCTGGGGCTGTTCAGCTTCGTCACCGACAAGAACAACTTCTTCACCAACTTCGCCGCCGGTGCCCTGATCGTGGCAGTGCCATTCGTGATCTTCTTCGTGCTCACGCAGAAGTCGCTGATCGCGTCCCTGTCGGCCGGCGCGGTCAAGGAGTAGCAGCGTTGCCGGCCGGTCGGCAGCTCACCACAGGCCGACCAGCCACAAGGCCAGCCCGGCGCACGCCGAGGCGAACAGGACGCTGGTGAAGGTGCCGATGATGAACCGTTCCGCGGCGCCGGACGTGGTCGCCCGCAGCTCGGGGTAGCGCGCCAGCGCCTTGACGGCCAGGACGACCGCGATGCCGCCGGAGAAGGAAGCGAGGATGGCGGCGTAGACCGCCAACCGCTCCAGCCTGCCGATCCAGCGGCCGCCCTGCAGCGTCGCCGCGGCGGCCTGCAGGCCGGGTGCCTCGGACGGCGCTGCGGGGATGTCGCCGGTCGGGTCGGGCGGGGGATCGGCCCGCCGGAAGACGGCCTGCACCACAGGGCTCCCCGCGAAGACGGCGACCAGCCCGAACACGGCCACCACTGCCGCCTTCAGCACGAAGGAGAGCATCGGGTTCACGGGCGGCCCTCCTGCCCCAGCCGGGCCAGCAGCCGTGCGGCCAGCCGCGCCCCTCGGTCTGCCTCGAGCCGGTGGGCGCGGGCAAGGCGCTGGCTCACCGCGGACGGACTGACCTGCAGCGCGGCGGCCGCCTGAGCCTTGGTGAGGCCGTTGTTGAGCAGGTCCACGAGTTCCCATCCCTCCTTGCTGCGCCTGGCCAGCACGCCCCGCACCAGCCAGAGCGCGGTCTCGGCGTCGGCGAGAAGCGGTGTCTCATCACCGTAGCGGTCGGCGGTGACGATGCCGTCCGGGCCCGCAACGGCGAGAGCCAGCTCGGTGGGGGAGGTGCGGGCGGCCGTGATCGCGTCGCGCGCAGCCAGGTAGGCGCCGCCGCGGGCCTCGCGGGTCGAGCCGGGCAGGGGAGTGTCGACCCGGCCCGCCCCGATGCCGATCCGCCAGCCGCCGAGCCGGGTCAGCACGCCTACCACCGTGACGAGTGCGGACGGCCCTGAGCACAGGCCCTGGAGCTCATCGCCTGCGGTCCGCTCGAAGGGCAGGGCGACGCCGTCGTCCGACACGCCGGCGAGGGCGGCCAAGGCGAGCGGGACGCGATCCTCGCCCTCCCGGCTGCCCACCTGGTCGGCGATCACGGCATACATG
Organism: Actinomycetes bacterium; assembly: GCA_023437345.1. Lineage (GTDB taxonomy): Bacteria > Actinomycetota > Actinomycetes > Propionibacteriales > Propionibacteriaceae > Propionicimonas. The sequence continues at coordinate 5,452 of JAEZGC010000059.1, read as the reverse complement.
AAGGCATCTGACTTCATTCGGCAATATTAAGGCAATGAGCTTAATCTCGCAACGTGTCGGTGGCGGCTCGTAGGGTCAGGGGATGGGCATCATCTACTTCGACACCGCGACCACCATCAACGGGTGGATCGCTGACGAGGACAACTCACTGGCCTGGCTGTTCGCCGTCCCCAATGCCAACGACTCAGCTGACGAGGAGCTGATGCCAACCGGTTCGGCGGTCATGGTGGAGGGCTCGACGACCTACCAGTGGCTGCTCGACACCGAGGACGTCCTGGCGAACCCGGAGAAGTGGCGGGGCTTCCACGGCACCACGCCGGTGTTCGTCTTCACCTCCCGTGACCTGCCTGCCCCGGCCGGGGCCGACATCAGGTTCATCTCCGGGCCGGTCGCCGAAGCCCTGCCGACCATCCGGGCGGCAGCCGGAGACGGCGACATCTGGGTGGTGGGTGGGGGAGACCTGGCCGGGCAATTCCTCGACGCCGGCGCGCTCGACGAGGTGCGGCTGTCGGTGGCGCCGGTCGCCCTGACCGGCGGCGCCCCGCTGCTGCCGCGCCGGCTGGAATCCGACCGGCTCCGCCTCAAGTCGGCCACGGCGGTCGGCCAGTTCGCCCGCCTGGTCTACGAGGTCACCCCGACGGGGTGAGGACCCCGGGTGGGGGTTGCGCCGACGCTTGCCCACTGCCCGCCGGCGGGGTCCAATGGAGGCATGGTCCTGCCTGCCGTCCGCCTGCCGACCCTCGGAGTGAGCGTCGACAGCACAGGCTGTGACCTGGACGACCTGGTCTACTGTGCGGCAGTCCAGGTGCGGGCCGGCGGCGACGAAGCCTGGGCGCCGCTGGTCGACCGCGCCGTGGCCTCGGGCTGGGTCGGGTTGGAGGCGCTGGCCGGGCACGGCGGCAGCGTCGCCGACGTGACGCGCGATAACGCCGCCGGCTACGGGCACTCGGTCGCCGACACGGTGGTCGCCGTCAGGACCTGGGACCGGATCCCCAATGCGCAGCTGACGTTCCCGCTGGCCGACTGCGGATTCGGCCCGGGCAGATCACGCTTCCAGGAGCGACTTGCCGACGGCTCGTTGCGGTTCGAGATCCTGGACGTCGCATTCCTGCTGCGGCAGGGCGACGTCTCGCCGCCGGCCTCCCCGGAGCTCGCCGGTCTGCTGGGGACCGCCCCGGGCGAACGGGTGCCCCTGGCCGCGGTTAATGCCGCAGTCCGGGCGCAGCGCTGAGGCCACCTACGGGCGGGCAGGCAAGGGCTGCAAGGTCCGCAACACGATCCCGTAGAAGGCGTCGGCCACCTCGTCGCTCTCCGCGGTGACCTGGATGCTGAGCACCCCGCGGTCGGTTCCGGTCCACAGGACGTACCCGGGGACGGCGACCTCGCCACCGGCCGGACGGGTAGTGCCGCGCAGCGTCGTCGCCGGTCCGAGCGCCGTCAGCGTCTGGCAGAGCCTGACGTCGGCCAGCGCCAGGGTCGAGACAGCGTCGGTCAGCCGCGCGGTGGTCGGCACCTCGTCGGTGCCGACGCGTAGCACGCCAAGGCAGGTGCCGTCCTCGCAGACCTCCAGGATGTCGGTGTCGCCGGGGCTCGGGTGGCCCCCGGTCGGGTTGCCGACCCGCCGGGCTACGTCAGCGAAGACGTCGATCGGGCCGGGTCTGCGCGCCAGCTCCCGCGCGTGGGCGGTGGCAAGGTCGGACGGGATGATCACCCGGATCCCGAACCCGGGGGAGTCGAGGAACCGGAAGCCTGCCGGCACGAACCCGGCCGGTACGAGCGGGGAGGCGTCAGATCGCAGCAGCCGCGAGGTGCCGGGCGCGAGGGCGGCGCCGAGTGCTGCCGCAGCGGCGTGCATGATCACCCTCCGGCGCGCCAGCAGATGGTCGCGCGTCCTTGCGACGTCCATGAGCGCCATTGTCGTCCGTCCGCGGCCCCTGCGCGGCCGAACTGGCTGATCGCTCCATGGACCCGGACCGGGTTACCAGCAGCAGTAGCCGCCGTCCACCAGCAGGTCAGCGCCGGTGATGTAGCTGGCGGCGGGGCCGAGCAGGAACAGGACCGGACCGGCGATCTCCTCAGGCTCGGCCAGCCGTCCCAGCGGGGTCGTGTCGGCGAACTGCGTCACCAGATCGGCGACTTCGGGGCGTCGGTTCATCTGGGTGAGGGTGTAGCCGGGGCTGACGGCGTTGACCCGGATGCCGAGCGGCGCCCATTCCACAGCCAGCGACTTGGTGAGGTGGACGACGGCAGCCTTGCTCGAGTTGTACTGCGCCTGGGTGAGGTTGCGGTTGGCGATGGTCGCCGAGATCGACGCGATGTTGACTATGGAGCCGCGTCCGTGGCGGCGCATCGCGCGCGCCTCGGCCTGGCAGGAGTAGAACACGCCGTTGACGTTGGTGTCGTAGACGGTCTGCCACTGGTCCGGCGTGATCTCCAGCGCCGGGGTGCCCGCCCCGATGCCGGCGTTGTTCACGGCGAGGCTGAGCGGACCGAATGCAGCCTCGACCGCCTCGACCGCCGCGACCGCCTGCTGGGGATCGGTGACGTCCCATTCGACGGCGAGCCCCCGGCCGCCGGCAGCCTCGATGCGTGTCGCGGTCTCCGACGCCCGGGCGCCGGACCGTGCGCCGCACCCGACGGCGACGCCGCCCTGTCCCAGCGCAAGCGCAATGGCCTGACCGATCCCGCTGGACGCCCCACTGACCAGCGCCACTTCGCGCTGCAGACCGAAATCCATCACCTGCCCATCATGCCGGTGCGCCGGGGGACCCACCAGCGGTCGGAGGGGATGGAAGCAGACTGGGCCCCGCGGCGTCGCGCCCGCTTCACGGGCCTGAGCGGAGCCAGGCTCAGGCGTGGTCGATGCAGTGGGTCGACCAGGGACGGAACTCGAGCCTGTCCTCGTCGATGGGCTCGCCGCAGACGTCGCACCGGCCGTAGCTGCCGTCTTCGAGCTTCGCCCTGGCGCGCAGTACCGCGTCGAGGGTGGACTGCAGGGCCTGCGCGGACGAGGCGTCAGCCATCTGCTGGATCGCCTGGGTGGTCCCCTCGCCGATCCGCTTCCCGAAGCCGATGGTCGCCCCGTCCGCGGACGGGGCGGTCAACCGCTCGATGGAGCGACGCAGGTCGGCTTCCTTCGCGTCCAGTTCCGCGCGCATCTGCGTAAGGTCGAGGCCCGTCATCCACCCATCATGCCCCCGCGCTGCCGTCCGGCGCCGGTCCGGTGGTGAACCCGCGGGCCCTGTCCAATCCGGAACAGATCGGGCAGTCTGGTTGCCGAAGCAAGCCCTGGAGGTGTCGTGGCTGCGGGATTCACCCTCGACCAGCGGTGCGATGTCGGGTACGGCGACGACTTCACGATCGCCGCCGGCGCCCAGATCGACCTGTCCTGCCGGTGGGACTTCGACGAACGCCACTGGCAGCGCATGTCCTTCGTGCCGGTCGGACGGGGCACGGTCACCATCGTCGGGGAGTGGTTCGAGCGTGACGTGAGGCAGGACCGATGGGGTACCCACGTGACCGTCGTCCTGTGGACCCGGCTGCGCAACGACACCGGGGGAGTCGTCACCGTCCGCCCGAGCGTCCTCGTGGCGCCGACCCGCTATCGCCGCTGACGAGAGGGGGAGCGCATGCGACTGAGCGTCCTCTACGCCGCTGATGGTTCGATCCTGTCGGTGATGCGTCCGGCCCCCCTCGACGCCTCGGACGAGGCGGGGGCGAGCCCGCCTCAGGTCATGATGGCCCCCGCTGAGGGGCAGCGGCTGGCCACGGTCGATGTGGACCCCGAATGGGAGCGCCGGCCGCTCGAGGAGATCCACGAGGCCTTCACGGTCGTGGAGGGCGACGACGCTCCCCGGCTGCAGCCGCGCCGTGCAGCGACCTGATCACTCCCGCGGGAGCCGGGGGGTCGCGTCCCGGGCTGGGAGCGGAGCAGCACAGCGCGAAACCGAAGGGAGTGGACATGGGAATCGTGGCGGTGGACCTGTTCACCACGCTGGACGGCGTCTACCAGGCGCCGGGCCGTCCGGACGAGGACCCGTCCGGCGACTTCGAGCTCGGTGGCTGGCAGGCGCCGTACGCCGACAAGGAGTCGGGGGAGCGGATCTGGGCCGGCATCGACCGGCTCGATGCGCTGCTTCTTGGGCGCCGGACGTACGACATCTTCGCGAGTTACTGGCCGTGTCAGGGTGACCACCCGATAGCGGTGAAGTTCAACGCGGTGCCGAAGTTCGTCGCCTCGCGCACCCTCGCCGACCCGTCATGGGAGAACGCCACGGTCATCTCCGACCTCGCGGGCGAGGTGCCGGCGCTGAAGGAACGGTTCGAGGAGGTCCACGTGATCGGCAGTGGCGTCCTGACCCGCAGTCTCCTGGCGGCGGACCTGGTCGACCGGCTGAACCTCTACGTCTATCCGGTCGCCTTCGGGGTCGGCAAGCGACTGTTCGACGGCGCGCTCCCGGCCGCGTTCCGGCTCGCCGAACCACCTGTGGCCTTCCCCAAGGGCGCGGTCATGCTGGTCTACGAACGGGACGGAACCCCCGTCACCGGGATCAACATCGACGACTGAGCCCGTCCGGACCCAGTGGGCCGAGCGGGATCCGGGAGCGGTGGCTACCTGGTGGTGAGCACAAGCCCTCGGTCGGTGACCTCGATGCTGCAGAAGCTGAGGTCGGGGACCACAGCGGCCGCGGGGGAGAGCTGGTGCGGGGCGTGGGTGGTGGAGACCGCAAGCACCCGGGCGCCGGCGTTGACGGCGGCGGCCACGCCGGCGGGGGCGTCCTCGATGACCAGACACTCGCCGATCTGCCGTCCGAGCGCGGCCGCCGCCTTGAGATAGCCCTGCGGGTCGGGTTTGCCGACGGTGACGTCGGTGGCGGAGATCAGGACGTCCGGGACGGGTAGCCCGGCAGCGGAGAGACGGGCCGTCATCAGCGGCCTGGATCCCGAGGTCACCGCCGCCCATTGACCGTGGGCCAGCTGGGACAGCAGCGACCGTGCACCGGGAAGGGCGATGATGCCGTCGAAGTCGGCCAGTTCCCGACGGTCAAGGTCGGCGGCCGCTTCGGCCCGCTCAGCCTCGGAGACGAACAGCGCGACCGTGTCTTCGGTCCGGCGTCCGTGACAGACCTGCAGCACCGCGTCAGCATCGAGACCGCGCTCGGCCGCCCACGCCCGCCAGCTGCGCTCGACGACCGGGGTGGAGTCGACAAGAGTGCCGTCGATGTCGAACAGGACTGCTGTCGCCTCGAACCTCACGAGCCCCACCGTAGCGAGCCTGCCGTTCGTCCGGCGGCGTCACAGGGAGCGGCTCTTCAGGACGCCGAAGGCCCCAGCCGATTCGACGACGCCTGGGACGGGCCGGGCTCCTTCAGTTCGACGAAGATGGAGTGGCTCGGCGTCTCGCCGATGTTCGCCCCGGAGTGCTCCTGGGCGTCCAGCCACCGCGCCTGGA
>JAEZGC010000047.1 GCA_023437345.1 Actinomycetes bacterium | reverse complement strand
CGGCCGGGGAGGGTGCGCGGCCCCGGCACCGTGGGGTCAGAGCAGGAACGACGCCAGATAGGCCAGCAGGACGGCTATCGGCGAGGTGATCTGCCGGGAGAACAGCACCGCGGGGACGCCGACCGAGACCGTCTCCGGCTCCGCCTCGCCCAGCGACAGGCCGACCGGGACGAAGTCACAGCCGACCTGGCCGTTGATGGCGAACAGGGTGGGCAGCGCGTACTGCACGGGGAGCGCCCCGGCAGCGATCTGCGTCCCCATCAGTACGCCGACCACCTGCGCGATCGCTGCACCCGGTCCGAGGATCGGGGAGAGGAACGGCAGGCCGACGATGACGCCGAGCAGGAGCAGTCCGAACGGGTTCCCGGCCAGCGGCGAGACCGCGTTCGCAATCCACTCCGACAGCCCGGTGTAGGTGACGATGCCGATCAGCAACGACACGTAGGCCATGAACGGGATGATCGTGTTCAGCGTCAGCTTGACAGCCTGGCGACCCGACGACAGCAAGGTGTTGATCAGGTAACCGATGGTGTTGCCGAAGCGCACCACCCAGCCGGAGAAGCCGGTGCCCTGCGCTGCGACGCGCGCCCGGGCGGCGGCCTTGGCGGCAGCCGCCTCGTCATCGCTGACGGTGACCGCGCTCGCCGCGAGCGGGACGTCCGCCGCGTCGGCCAGGGCCACGTTCTCCGGCGTCACCGCCGAGACGAAGATGTCGTCGGTGATGAAGTCGGCCAGCGGCCCGCCCGGCTCGCCCGGGTAGATGTCGACGGTCGGAATCCGCTTGCGGGGATAGACCCCGATGCGCGCCGTGCCGCCGCAGTTGATCACGGCGCACAGCACCCGGGAGTCGGCGATGTTGTTGGTGAAGCCGTCGACCGCTTCGGCGCCGCTGAGTTCGGCGATTCGGGAGGCGACGGGGTGGATGCCGCCGCCGGTGACCGACAAGACGACGTTCTTCTCCTCGGTGGGCTGGAGGGTGAGGCCACTGCCCCAGCCGCCGCGGCCCTTGCTGATCTTGACTGCCTGGTACGTCACAGGACACCCCCAGCGGTCTTGGCGCCCTGGATGTGGCCGGACTCGTACATCTCGTCGAACTTGGCGAACGTCTCCTGGTGGCCGCCACGGTTGATCAGCACACGGGTGATCCACTGGGTGGCGAAGCCGCGCAGGATGATCACGACGATGCCCACGATGAAGTACAGCACCGCGAGGCGGGCGTACTTGTCGGGGGCGATCGACAGCACGCCGGCCGAGACGCCCGTCCAAACGAACAGCTCACCGGCGTTGGCGTGCGGGAAGAATGCCGTCACCGGGTGGACGAAGGAGACCGCCGAGTCGTAGAACGCCGGCTTGTACTTCTCCGGCAGGAACCTGCCAAAGGTGTAGGCCATCGGGTTGGTCAGCATGATGACGGCGATGATCGGCATGATCGAGTACCGGGTGATGGCGTACTTGCCCGCCCACTGCACGGCCCGGGTGACCCGGTCCTCCCCGATCCACGTCGTGACCGCGTACATCGCGGTCAGCAGGACGATCAGCAGCGGGAGGATCCCGGTGATCAGGCCCAGCAGGCTCTCGGCTGACTTGTTGAACAGGCCGATGAAGTGCTCGGCGATCCAGGTGATCACATCCATGGACGAGAACCCCTCCCTGACGGCGCGGAGGGCGCAACCCAGCCCGGGACTGCTGCCGCGGGCGCTAATGAGGACATCAGATACTCCTTTGTTCTGTTTGCACCTTTGTGCACATCTCGGCGCGAAAATGTGCAGGCTCGGTGAGTCTAGGCATGATCGGTGGTGCGTGGCAAGAGGGATGCGCAAACCATTCCACCGCCGGTGCGACTGTCGGCCGGTCACTGCCGACGCCCTTGGGAAGCCGGCCGCGAGGGGCGAGTGCCCCCGCTAGGCCGGTGCGGCGGACGTCCGGTGGCGCAGCACCTGGGTCGCCAGCGCCTCGTCAAGGACCAGGATGCCGACCACCTGCGAGCGGAGCGCGGCCAGCACCCCGCGGGTCTTCTCGACCCCGGCCGCCATCGCGACCACGGTGGGGATCCGGGCGAGTTGTTCGAGGGTGACCCCGATCACCCGGGTGGACGTCGGCGGCCCCAGCGGGACACCGTTGTCGTCGAAGAACCTGCCGCACATGTCGCCGGCGGGGCCCGCCGCCTCGACCTCGAGGAGTTCCGGCTCGCTGAGCTTCATCGCCGCCAGTAGCCGGCTGCTGGCCGCCGTCCCCACCGAACCGATCCCGAGGAAGGCGGTGTCGACCGACGACGCCCGTTCGAGTGCGGCTGCGATGACGGACTCGCGCATCATGGCGATTCCGGTCTGGGGCGACTCCACGATCGCGGGCGCCTCGAGCCGGGATGCCCGGGCACCGCACTTGCGGGCCAGCGTCTGCAATGAGCTGCTGCCGTCCGGGCCGGTGTCCAGCGCGGCCATGCCGCCGACCAGCGGCAGGAGTTCCAGGTCCCGCGGCGCAGGGTCGACATCCACGGCCTCCACGAAGCGTCCGATGGTCGTCCCCCAGCTGAGGCCAACCCGCCGCATCGTGCCGAGCCGCTCGACGAAGAACCGGGCAGCGAGGATGGCGGCGGCGCCCACCGGCTGCAGCCCGTCCGGGACAGTGCCGACCCAGGCTTCCCGCAGCCCGAACGCGGCGACCAGCTGGGACTCCAGCTCGGGGACCCGGCGCACCACCTGGCGGGGGTCACGCACCGTGATCACGACGACGCCCTGGTCGCGGGCAGCCGCAAGGATGCGCGAGACGCTCGAGCCGGAGACACCCAGGGCGGCGGCCACCTCCTGCTGGGACCTGCCCTGCTCGTAGTACAGCCGGGCAGCGCTCACCAGCAGGTCGAGAGAACGCGCCGCTGACACCGCTGCCTCCTTCGCTGCCGGTCGGCCGGCGGCCCGCCGACCTGGCTCCTAGCCGCGCAACCAGTCCTCGACGGCCGCCTCGAACCCTGCCTGGTCGGTGACGTCGAGCAGCTGCTGCACGCCGGCCGTATCGCTCAACCGACCCAGCACCTGCTGCAGCGCGGCGACCTGGTCGGCCGGGTCGGTGATGAAGAGCATCACGACGAACCGTACCGGGAGCGTCTCACCCGCGCCGCCCATCTGCCCGAAGGCGACCGGCTCGGCGAGGGTGGCCACCCCGAGCCCGGCCCGGACGACGTGGACGGCGTCGGTGTGCGGGATCGCCGAGGCCACCTCGGTCGGCAGGCCGGTGGGGAACCTGCGTTCCCGCTCGATCACTGCCTCGACCAGGGTCGGGCGGCCGTGGCCGGCTGCAACGGCCGCCCCGGCCCGCCGGG
>JAEZGC010000275.1 GCA_023437345.1 Actinomycetes bacterium | reverse complement strand
CGGCCGGGTGCGGGCCGCCGCCCATGCCGCGGCGACGCTGCTGCTCAGTGTCGCCGGCGCCGGCCTGGGGTTCTGGCGCGGCGCCGGCTGATCCTCAGAAGCCGTGCCGGGCGCGGCTGGCCTGCTCCTGGGTACGGAACAGGTTGAACCTCGGCAGGAACTTGTCCCAGTCGATGGCGTGGCCGTCGATCTCGGGGCCGTCGATGCAGGCGTGCTTGCGTACCAGCTTGCCGCCCTCATTGATCGGCACCATGCACGCCCCGCACATCCCGGTGGCGTCCACCATGATCGAGTTGAGGCTGGCGACCGTCGGCACCTTGTAGGGCTTGGTGAGGTCGGAGACCGACCGCATCATCAGCGGCGGGCCGATGGTCACGATCTCGGCGATCGGGCGACCCTTGCCGTCGCGAGCCGCGTTGAGCAGTTCCTCCAGCGGCGCGGTGACGAAGCCCTGGACGCCGAACGAACCGTCGTTGGTGGCGTAGATCACGTCGAGCTGGTCGCCGAACTCGGCCTCCAGCCGTCCGACCCGCTCGTCGGGGCCGTCCCAGAACATCAGGTCGGCGCTGCGGAAGCCCGAGATCAACGTGACGTGGTTGCCCATCCGCAGGTGCTCGCGCATGATCGGGTAGACCGGCGGCAGGCCCAACCCGCCGGCGGTGAACACCACAGTCGAGCCGTCGTCGTGGCGGTGCAGGTCGCTGGGCCGGCCGAGCGGGCCGGCGATCCCGGCCAGCGCGTCGCCCACGCCCATCGTGTTCATCGCCAGCGTGGTGCTGCCCATGCCCTGCACGACAAGGGTGACGGTGCCGGCCTCGGCATCCCAGTCCGCAAGGGTGAGCGGGATCAGCTCGCCGTCGGCAGCGGTGAGCACCCTGACGAACTGGCCGGCCTGCGCAGAACGGGCGATCACTGGCGCCCTGATGGTGAACTCCTCGATGCCGAGGCTGAGCCGCTGCTTGGCCACGATCACCGGCAGTTCGGCGGCCATCTCGGTGTACCCGGACGCGCGCACCACCCTGTCGATCACGTCGGCGGGGTCGAACTCGCCCAGCGTCCCGATGATCTCGCGGGCGGCCGACTGGCCGTCGCCGGCGGCCCGGATCGCCGTGGAACCGCCACGGGCCGCGTCGCCGCCGGTGTACACACCGGTCAGTGACGTCTCCTTGGAGCCGTCCTCGGGCTGCTCGATGGTGCCGTACCGGGAGACCGTGAGCCGCGGCTCGGAGTCCTTGATGATCGGGTTGGCGGAGTTGCCCAGCGCCATGATGACCAGGTCGGCGTCCATCTGCTCGGTGATCCCGGTCGGCAGCGGGCTGCGCCGGCCTGACGCGTCCGGCTCGCCGAGACCCATCACCTCGACTGTCGCACCCGTCACGAAACCGGTCTTGTCGTCACCGCTGAACTCGATGGGGGAGCGCAGCACCGCCAGCTCGATGCCCTCCTCGAGGGCGTGCTCGAGCTCCTCGACGCGGGCCGGCATCTCGGCGCGGGTGCGCCGGTACACGATCGTCACGTTGCCACCCAGCCGGCGTGCGGTGCGGGCCGCGTCCATCGCGGTGTTGCCGCCGCCGATGATCAGCACGTGCTTGCCACGCACGAAGGGCAACGGAGTCTCGCGGTCCTCCTTGTGGGCCTGCATCAGGTTGACCCGGGTGAGGAACTCGTTGGCGCTCATCACGTTGAGCAGGTGCTCACCGGGCACGTTGAGGAAGCGGGGCAGGCCGGCGCCGGAGCCGACGAAGACGCGGGCGAAGCCGGCATCCTTCAGCTGCTCGAGGGTGGCGGTCTTGCCGACCACGAAGTTGGTGACGAACTTGCCGCCGAGCAGCTTGATCTTGGCGACCACGTCGTCGATCAGCTGGTTGGGCAGCCGGAACTCGGGGATGCCGTAGCGCAGCACGCCGCCCAGCTCGTGGAAGGCCTCGAAGACGGTGACCGGGAAGCCCTCCTCGGCCAGCAGGTAGGCGGTGATCAGGCCGGACGGGCCGGACCCGACGATCGCCACCGGCGGCTTGGTGGCCAGCAGCCACGGGTCGCGGACGTGGGCGAACCGGCGGCTGGTGGCGTCCGGGTCGGCAACCTTCTCCCACTCGGGCAGGAACCACTCAAGCTGGCCGATGGTCATCGCCTGCTTGTGGATGCACATCCCCTGGCACTGCAGCTCCTGGGGGCAGACCCGGCCGGTCACGTTCGGCAGCGGGTTGCACGACTCCAGCAGCTCCAGCGCGTCCTGGAACTTGCCGTTGCCGATCAGCTCGAACATCGCCGGGATCTTGATCCGGACCGGGCAACCACCCTGGGGTTCGCGGTGGCCGGCCAGCAGGACGCCCAGCTCGCACGGGGCCTCGGCGCACTGCTTGTCGCGCAGCGCCTCCAGCCAGACGAAGAGCTCGACGTCGCGCCGGGTGTAACCAAGGTCGGTGTAACCCAGGTAGCCCTTGTTGACCAGCTCGAAGTCCTCGCAGCGGTCCTCGGGCTCCCTGATGTACGGCGGGATCGCCGACCCGGCCGGCCAGTTGTGGGACAGCCCGGCGAACATCGGGTAGCGGTCGGACAGGTGGGCGTCCAGCGCGCGGACGAACGCCCGCTTCTTGCCCACCGGCAGCCGCCACAGGAACCGCATCAGGACGCGGCTGGCGTCGTCGTCGCGCGACAGCGCCTCCCACAGCCCGACGATGAACTCGGCCGACAGTTCCGGCTGCCGGAACTCCCAGGCCACCGCCTCCATGCCGTCGGCGGTGAACAGCTCGCGGAAGGCGCGCGGGTCGGCGGTCAGCCGCCGCTCCAGCAGGCCGAGCTGGTTGATGAAGGAGATGCTGCTCATCGAATGATCTCCGCGTCGCAGGTGGCCTTCACCCGGGCGATCCGGGCCTCCAGCTCACTGGTGAGTTGCATGCCGTCCAGGCTGCCGGCGCGCATCCGTCCGACAGTCTTGGGGGCGCCGTCGACGACGACAGTCGCCTTCTCGAACAGCTGCGGCAGCTCCTGGTAGCAGGTGGCGCAGTCGTTGCACAGCGCCAGGTCCTCAGGATCGAGCCAGATCGGACGGTCCGCGACTGCTGTCGGCGCGGCCTGTGCGGCCGGCGCCGTCGGCCCGTTGATCGGACCGGCCAGGCCGAGCTGCAGCGGGCCGCCGACCGGCGCCACGCTCGCGGTGGCCAGGTCGGCCATCGCCTGGGCGATGCTGTCCAGCGAGGACTCCCGGTCCGCGATCGCCTCGGCGTAGCGGGCGGTGAGCGCCTCGACCTCGCTGCGGTGCTGGGCCGACAGCAGGGTCTCCGACTGACCGGCCAGGAACTGCAGGGTCAGCCAGTGCCGCTTGCGGTCCTCGACCAGCGCCACGATCCCCGGCGAGCAGGCCATCCGGACCAGCTGCTTGCGCTTGTCAGTGGTGTAGACGAACGGGATCTTCCCGGCCCGCTGCTCCACAGGCAGCTCGACGTACTCCACCATCGGGATCGCCGCGGCCTCCTCGTGCACCGCCAGCCAGCGGTACTGCTTGGCGAACCGCACCTCGCCGAGCGCGAAGTCGGCGGGGGTGAGCGGGATCGTCAACAGCTGGAGATTGCGCGACTCGTCGAGGTAGTCCAGCGTCGTGGTGCTCCACAGCTGGTCCGGGTCGGGGTTGCCGGCCAGGCTGAACCGCTCCGGCAGCGTGCGGCCGCGGCGCGGGTCGTGGACGAACAGCGGCGACATCCGGCTCTCCACTGCCAGCCTCGACCGCGCGTTGGCCAGGTCCTCAGGCATCCCGTTCTCGGTGTCGCACGGTGCGTAGGTGACCATCAGGGACGCCCCGTCGCTGAAGCTCAGCATGTCGGCGGCGGCCCGCAGGAAGTGGCCGTGGTAGGCGGTGGCCGTGGAGCACACGAAGACGCCGGGGTGGAAGGCGGCCAGCAGGCCGAGCTCCTTGCGGGTCTCCTGCTTGCCGGAGTGGGCAGCGCCGTACCGGGCGAGGTCGGCGTCCTGGCCGGAGAAGCTGGCGGTGGACGCCTGCCCGCCGGTGTTGGAGTAGCCGCCGGTGTCCAGCACCAGGGACTTGATCGGGGTCCCGCCGGCCAGCACGCGCGACAGCGCGCCGAAGCCGATGTCGTAGGCCGCGCCGTCGCCGCTGATGGTGAGCACCGCAGGGATCAGGGCACGCTCCTCGGGGGTGAAGTCACGCCACGACAGGGTGCGCAGCGCGGCGTCGTGCTGGGCCGGCTGGTAGCTGCCGGCCAGCTCGAGCCTGGCCACCCGCAGCGCCCTGACCTCGTCGACCAGGCCGGAGACGAGGCCCTCGAAGATGCCGACGGCCAGCGGCTGGGCGTCCTGGAACAGGCCGTTCACCCACGGGTCGAGGTAGGGCGAGAACGGCATGGTCGAGGCGTACACGCTCGAGCAGCCGGTCGAGTTGGCGATCACCGCCGGCGCCGGGCCGTTGCCGGTCGGGCCGGACTCGTACAGGTAGAGCCGCTGCTCCAGTTCGGCGATCGCGTCACCGATCCTGGCCGCGCGGGGGGTGCCGGCCGGAACTGTCTCGAGCAGGGACTGCAGCCGCTGCAGCGTCGCATCGAGGTCGCGCAGGTGGGCGGTGCGGCGGGCGTTGCCGAGGTTGCGGTTCAGCGAGGTCAGCAGGTGGATCGCAGTCACCTCGCCGCAGCCGCGGCAGGCGCCGTGGCCGCCGGTCATCGAGTAGTAGTTGTCCCGGCTGAGCAGCACGCGCTTGATGTCGCCCGCCTCACCGGTGGCGTCGGCGACCAGCCGGGCCGGGGTGTCGGGCAGCTGGGTGAGCCGCTCGAACCGGGTCTCCAGCATGCCGAGCAGGACGTCGTCCTGGTCGGCCGAGGTGAGGGCGTCCGGCCCGCAGACCTCGATGCACTGAAGACAGCCGGTGCACTTCCACGGGTCGATGACGGCAGAGAACAGGGCGCCGCTGCCGGGGTTCTGCTTCTCCATCGCGTCGAACAGCGGACGGGTGCGCGCCACCGGGAAGGCTGCGACCTGGGCGACGACGTCTTCAAGGTGCTTGGCCAGCACCCGCTTGGGCGGCAGGGCCGCAATCGAGGCCTGCGCCACAGCGGCGATGTCCTCGGCGCTCGGGTCGGCGACCAGCCGGCGGCGCATCTCGTCGGCCCACTCGGTCACCAGCTCGCGCAGCCGGGCGCGGGCGGTCTCCGGCAGCTCGGTGGCATCGATGGCCACGTGCAGCAGGTCGGAGATCTCGTGCCCGGTGTTAGGGATCGCATTGTCGGGACAGGCAAGAGCGCACTCCATGCACGCGGTGCAGGAGGCGGCGTCGAAGACCGGGACGGTGCGCCGGAACATGCCCTTGTTCTTCACCGCGGCGGTGCCGATCGGCATGAACAGGCCGGTGCCCGGCAGGACGGGGGCCTCGTCGATGGTGCCCTCACGGAACGGGCGGGCCATGATGTCGTCGTAGTAGCCGGGGTCGAACAGCCCGGTCGCCCGCGCCTGGCTGACCGCGGGGGTCATCAGCTGGGACAGCGACGGGCGGGCGGCGACCGCCGCCGGACGCTCCTCGGCCTGGGTGAACTCGGCGTCGGTGTACGAGACGGCCTGGGCCTTCATGCCGTCGCGGATGACTGCCATGTTGGCCTCCACCACCGACTGGCCCTTGCGGCCGAACTTCTTGGCCAGCTCGGCCTGGACGCCGGCCTCCATCTCCTGCAGCGAGGCGCCGCGGGCGACCCGGTCCACGTGGCCGATGATGGCGCCGATGAACGCCATCCCCATCATCCGGGTCTCCAGCTCGGGGTTGGGGGCGTGGGTGCGGGCCACCGCGAAGGCGTCCAGCACAAGGAAGCGGATGCCGCGTTCGCGGATCGCGCGCCGGGCGTGGGCGGGCAGCTCGGCCCAGACCTCCAGCGGCTGCCGGCTGGACTGCATGATCAGGGTGCCGCCGGCGACCAGTCCCTTGAGCGGATTGGTGTGGGAGAACACCTGGTGGTCAGGGGCGACGACCACCTCGACGTCCTCCAGTTCGGCGTTGGTGATCAGCACCGGTTCGGGGGACAGGGTGATGTAGTAGTTGGTCGGTGCGCCGGACTTCTCCGAGCCGTACTTGGGGGCCGACTTGGAATGCATGCCGAGCATGCCGGCCAGGATGTCGGTGAGCAGCTTGCCGGTGGCGATGGTGCCGTAGCCGCCGACCGAGTGGAACCGGATCCGCAGCGCCTCCGACGGCAGCACCGGCGGGTTCGCCCCGGTCTCCAGCGCCATCAGTTCAGTCTCGGGGTACGCCGCCCGCATCCTGTCCTGGATCGCGGCGACCGCCGGGGTGGGGTTCTTGATGAAGAACTGCGAGCCCAGGTACACCAGCGGCGCACCGTCCTCGCGGGTCATGTTCTCGAAGGCTGCGACCAGGTGGCGCGGCTGCACGTCGTGGCCGCCGAGGCCGAAGATCGCCGTCGTGAGGCGGGGGAAGACCCGGGCGTGGTACAGCGACTGGGTGACCAGCCGGGTGAGGGCGGTGTCGTCGGACCGCTCGAGGATGGTGACGGCCTTGGCGTTGCCGAGCGCCGCCACGAGCTCTGCCTCGGGGAACGGCTGCAGCAGCTTGACCGACACCACGCCCACCTTCAGGCCCTGGGAGCGCAGGTAGGGGACGACGGCACGGACGTCGTCGGTGATCGAGCCCATCCCGACCATCACGTAGTCGGCGTCGGCGGTGTCATAGGCCTCGACGGGGGAGTAGCTGCGGCCGGTGAGTTCGGAGTACTCGGCCATCGCCTGACGGACCAGCGCCGGGACGGCGGCGGCGAAGTGGGTGCGGTGGTCGGCGGCGCCGGCCTGGAAGTCGGGCTGGTTCTGCACCGGGCCGGTGAGGCCGGGGTTGTGCGGGTCGACCAGGGCGGGGACGAGTTGGCGGGTGCCCTTGCGCCAGGCGCCGCGCCACTGCCGGCGCCACTGAGCGCGAAGCGACTCGGGCAGCCAGGCCAGCGTGCCCTCGACGAGGTCGCCGGCGTCGTCGGCCTCGACCTGGTCGGCGGTCGCGGCCAGCTGGGCGCGCAGCGCGGCCAGGTCGTCGGCCTCGAACTCGGCGGCGTGCCGGTCGAGGAAGGCGGAGAGCTGGAAGACCCGGCCCTTGGCGCCGAACAGGAGTTCCTGGGCGACGGTGGGACAGTCGATCCGGCCGGTCGGGTCACCGAGGTAGGTACGCAGCAGTTCGGGCTCGGGGAGCACGGCCTCGCTCATCACGTGGCTGGTGGCGAACCCGTCCATGGCGTTGGCGACCGGGATCAGCGACAGCGACGAGGTGCGGTAGGCGATGGCCGCGAGGTCGGCGGCCTCCTGCGGGTTCGAGCCGAACAGGATGGTGTACCCGGTCGGCAGCATCGCGTAGATGTCGTCGTGGCCGGCCATCACGTTGAGGGAGTGCTTGGTGACCACCCGGGCCGCCACCTGCAGCACGAAGCCGCCGATCTTCTTGCCGACGGTCACGTAGTGCGACTCAAGGCCGTACAGGATGCCCTGGCTGGAGGAGGCGTTGGAGATGAAGTTGCCGCCGGTCAGCGCCGCGCCCAGGGCGCCGCTCTGCGCGGAGTGCTCACCCTCGGTCTCCACGAAGAAGGGGTGCTTGCCGAAGGCGTTGAGCTGACCCTCGGCGCGCGCCGCCTCGAACAGTTCGGCGATCTCGGTGGACGGCGTGATCGGGTATCCGATGACCCCGCCGCACACGTGCTTCATCACGTGCGCGATGGCGCCGTTGCCATTGATGACTTCGGGAACTCCGGGGAACCGGGGGGAGGGGGTCATGGCTCGTCCTGTCAGGCTGCGTGCTCGCCGAACACCTCCGATGTGTCCGGCCTATACGCATTCTTGCCCGTTTCTCAGGTGAGCGTGCCCGTTCGAATTAAGTGCACGAAAGTGGTCCGAATATCTTTTCGGTGACCACTTCCGTGCCTAAATCGGTCCGGCTCAGCCGAACGCCTTGTCGTAGACGTCACGCAGTTCCGGACTGGTCGGCCCGGACACCCCGCACAGCGCGATCTCGAGGGCAGGGTCGGCCGGGTCGGCGTCGCCGGCGGCGATCAGGTAGTCCTGGCCGACCGCGAAGTCGAAGGCCGAGAAGTCGCCGTCGCTGAGGTCGGGACGATGCACCTCCACTATCTCACCCGGCTCACCGCGGAACACGTGGGTGACCTGGAGGGTCACCACCTCGTCGGTGACCGCGTTCACCGCACCCTGGAAGGCGAGCGGCAACGGGCCGAGCAGGTCGGGGGTGAGGACGGGGCAGGAGCCGGCCGCCATTCCGCCGTCACCGGCCGGCAGCACCAGCCGGGTCGCGCTGGTGGCGGCCGGGGTGAGGGCGGACACCGCGACGAACACCGCCGCGGCCACGGCGGTGACTCCGCCGAGTCCGATCAGCAGCGGCCGCCGCGGTGCCCGCCGGGGGGCGGAGGGAGTGGCCTGTGGTGAGGTGGAGAGGTTGACCATGCGGGTGATCCGATCGTGAGGAAGTGGGCTGAGGGACCGGGCCGGGTCGGCGGCGCGGAGCATGTCCCGCAGGGTGTCGTCGGGTTCGTCGTGCTGGTTCACCGGTGGTCCCTCCTTTCACCCTCGATATGTCCGGCCACCCCGGCGTCATTTCCGATCAGCTCGCGCAGCCGGCGTTTGGCCCGGTGCAGCCGGATCGCGGCGGCGTTCTCGGTGACGCCGAGCACAGTCGCGATCTCGCGGGGCGTCAGGTCCTCCCAGGCCCACAGGCGCAGCACCTCCGCGTCCGCGGACCGCAGCCGCGCCAGTGCCCGGTGCAGGACGGCGTGGTCCGGGGCGTCCGCGGGATCGGGCACCACCCGGTGCCGCTCGACGCTGCGTAGCCGGGCCGTGAGGCGTTCGCGCCGGCGCCGCGACCGTTCGGCATTGGCCAGGCAGTTGCGAGCCACCACGTAGACCCACGGCAGCGGTTCGTCGGGCAGGTCGCCGACCCGTCGCCAGCACACCAACAGCACCTCGGCGAAGGCCTCCTCCGCGGTGTCTGGGTCGGTCCGGCGGGCGAGGTAGCGGCGCACCGGTTCGGCGACCTCGCGCACGAAGGCGTCGAAGGTGCGCTGATCGGTCCCCGGCACGGTACTCACCTCCCTGCATGTCCGGCTCCACCCGGGATGTTTCACCGCTTGCGCCACGTCCGCAACCCGACGCGGCGTGCCAGACTGCTGGGAACGACAAAGGAGCAGATCATGCAACAACGACCGCTGGGCCGGACCGGCCGCGAGGTCTCGGCGATCGGCCTTGGTACCTGGCAGCTCGGGGCGGACTGGGGCGCCGTCGACCCCGCCGACGCCCGTGAGGTGCTGGCCGCCGCTGTGGACGAGGGGGTCACCCTCTTCGACACCGCCGACGTCTACGGCGACGGCCGCTCGGAGACATTCATCGGCGAGTTCCTCGCCGAACGACCCGGCCACGGTGTGACGGTGGCGACCAAGATGGGCCGGCGCCTCGCCCAGGAGCCGGCCAACTACAACCCGGAGAACTTCAGGGCCTGGACGGCCCGGTCGCGGGCCAACCTCGGCGTCGACACCCTCGACCTGGTGCAGCTGCACTGCCCGCCCACCGACGTCGTCACCGACGACGCCACGTACCAGGCCCTTGACGAGTTGGTCGCGGACGGGTCGATGGCCGCGTACGGGGTGTCTGTCGAGACCTGCGAGCAGGCGCTGGCCGCCATCGCCCACGGCGTCACCAACGTCCAGATCATCTTCAACCCGTTCCGGCTCAAGCCGCTGGAGCAGGTGCTGCCCGCCGCCGAGGCGGCCGGGGTGGCAGTCTTCGCCCGTGTTCCGCTGGCCTCCGGCCTGCTGTCGGGCCGCTACACCGCGCAGACGCAATTCGCCGCCAACGACCACCGCAGCTACAACCGCCACGGCGAGTCCTTCGACCGCGGCGAGACGTTCTCAGGGGTGGACTACGAGGTCGGCCTGGCAGCCGCCGCAGAACTGGCCGACGTGCTGCCGGAGGGGGTGTCACTGCCGGCGGCCACGCTGGCGTGGATAGTCAGCCGGCCAGGGGTGACCACGGTCATTCCCGGCGCCCGCAACGCGGGGCAGGCGAGAGCGAACGCGGCCGCCGCCGCGCTGCTGGCCGGCGACTTCGACCTGGCCGGCTTCGACGCCAGGGTGCATGAGGTCTACGATGCGCGGCTGCGCGCCGCCGTCCACCCGCTGTGGTGAGACCGGGCTAGGAGGCGTCCGGGCCGCCGGTCAGGTCGGCGGCCCGGTTCACCCAGGTCGACGTGACCACCATGCCTACCTTCTCGTACAGGCCGAGCGCCCCGGTGCGGGAGTCGGTGCTCAGTTCGGCCACGACGCCGCCGTGCCCGCGGCCCACCGCGAAGGCGTCGACCAGCAGGGCCTGGGCCAGGCCGCGGCCACGCAGGTCAGCGCGCACCGCCAGGCGGGACACGTAGGTAACGTCTCCGGCCAGTTGCAGCACTGCGACCCCTGCCACGGCTCCGGTCGGCTCGATGGCGACCCGGATCAGCCATGGTTCGAAGCCTGGCCGGTGCAGCACCGAGGCTGTGAAGTCCTCGAAGGGTTCCCGCTGTCGCACCGACCACTCAAGGAATGCGTCCTCCAGCACGGCGTGGGCAGCGGGCCACTCCTCAGGTCGCGCCTGCCGGACGGAGAACCCGTCCGGCAGGTCACGGGCCGGGACGCTGGCGCCGGCGGGTAGCTGCAGCACCCAGCTGTGCCACCGGACGCGGTAGCCGAGCGCCTCCATCAACCGGTCACCCGGGGAGCCCAGCGGCACCGGCATCCCCACCTGGGTCGACCCGATCCGGCGGCCCAGGTCGCGCAACCACGCGGCCAGCCAGGTGCCGATCCCGCGGCCGCGCCAGTCCGGGCGGACGGCGGCGTCCGCCCGGTCGGCACCCATCAGCTCGGCGTAGCCGACCAGGTCGTCACCGTGGAACACCCCCGTCGACCGGGCTGCCAGGTCGTGGCTGGGCCTGGCCCAGTCCGCGATGATGTCGGCCTCCTCGATCTCGACAGTCCCGAGGTCGGCCTGTTCCTGGGCGGCCATCAGCTCGAAGACGGCGGTGGCGTCGCTGTGCTGCAGCGGTCGGGTGGTGAGGCCCTCGGGCAGCACCGGGACGGGGGTGACTGGCATCGGGCCATGCTGCCACATCGGACGGCGGGATCAGGCGGCGGTGGTGACCGGCTCGCCGGGCCGACCCGACACCCGGCGCAGCCGCGCGAAGGCTGCCGTGGCGATCAGGGCTGATGCCGCCGCCGCGACGACCACCACGACGAAGCCGCTGTGGTAGCCGCCGGAGTCGATGGCTGAGCCGGCCAGGCTGGAGCCGAAGGCAGCCCCGATCCCGATCCCGGTGCCCATCCACGACAACCCTTCGGTGAGCCGCTCGGGCGGCGCCAGCTGCCCGATCAGGCTGTTGCCGTTGATCAGGGTGGGAGCGATGGTGAGGCCGACGGCCAGCCCGACGACGGCCAGCGCGAGCACCGTGTTGACCGCCAGCAGGCCGAGGCTGGCCACCAGCAGGCCCAGCACGCCGACCAGGAAGCGCAGCGGCAGCGGCGACTTCCAGTGCCGCGAACCGTAGGCGAACCCGGCGACCGCGGAGCCGAGGGCGAACACCGCCAGCACGACCCCGGCGGCGGTCCGGGCGTCGAACGACGTGGCAGCCGCGACCACGCTGATGTCGATCGCGCCAAACACGGCGCCGATCAGCAGGTTGACCGCCACTATCGCACCCACCCCGGGAACCAGCAGCACGAACCGCTCCCGCAAGCCGGCGCGGCCGGTGCGTGCCGGCCGCGGCAGGACCGGCGGCTCGGTGGCACGCTGGGAGTAGAACAGTCCGGCGCCCACCAGCGACACGACGATCGGGACGACCAACCCGCCGGCCGGGTGGACCATGGTGGACAGTGCGGTAGCCACCACCGGACCGATCACGAAGGTGATCTCGTCAAGGGTCGACTCCAGCGAGAACGCGGTGTGGAGCTGCCGCTCGTCGGCGGTGACGTGGTTCCAGCGGGCCCGCACCAGCGCGCCCGGGGCGCCACCGGTCGCGCCGCTGATCATGGCGGGCGGGAACAGCGTCCAGACCGGGAGCTGGGCGACCGCGAACACCACCAGCAGCGTGAGGCTGAGGCTGCTGACCAGCACCGCCGGCACCATCACCCGGCGCTGGCCGAAGCGGTCGACGAGGTTGGACAGCGCGGCGGTGCCAAGCGCCCAGGAGACGGCGTTGGCGGCGGCGAGGGCGCCCGCGAGCTCGTAACTGCCGTACAGGCCGGAGACCATCAACACGAGGCCGATGCCCATCATGGCGCCGCCGGAGCGTGCCAGCAGACCGGCCGAGGAGAACTGCCAGGCGCCCGGGATCCGGAGGATTTCCAGGTATGGGCGCATCGGACCATTCTCTCACAGCCGCCCGGCCGGGCTCCAACCGGGCGCCGTCGTGTCAGGACACCAGCGTCGCCGACTTCTCCCACAGTGCGGCGGCCAGCGCCGGGTCGTCGGCCTGCGGGTTCGTCCGGCTCACCCGGCGACGCACGAAGTACTCCCCGGACGCGAAATCAGCCCCCGCCGTCCCCGCCGCGAGGAAGACGAGCGTGTCGGCGCCGGCGTCGGGGGAGCCGAACAGCAGCTTCGCTATCGGCCAGCGGTACGCCCACCCCACCGGCCCCTGTTCGGTGGTGGCGAACCGGGAGGCGATCACGCCGGGGTGGAAGGCTGCCGACGCCAGGCCCTGCCCGGCGTAGCGGCGGTGCAGTTCCCTGGTGTGGAGGACTTGCGCGAGCTTGGAGTCGCTGTAGGCGCGCATCATCCGGTAGCGCCGGGCGTGGTCCAGGTCGGCCAGGTCGATCCGCCCACCCATGTGGGCCCCGCTGGAGGTGGCGACCACGGTGGCCCGGCTGGCCAGCAGGGTCGGCAGCAGCAGGTCGGTGAGCAGGAACGGGGCGAGGTGGTTGACCTGGAGGGTGAGTTCGTGGCCGTCCTCGGTGATGGTCCGACGGCTCTTCACCAGACCGGCATTGTTGGCCAGGACGTCGATCCGGGGAAAGCGCTGCAGCAGGCCGGCGGCCAGCCGGCGCACCTGCGACAGCCGCGCAAAGTCGGCCACCAGGTGATCGGCACCGATTTCGCCGGCCACTGCCGCCGTCCGCTCGGCCGAGCGTCCGACCAGCACGAGCCGGTGGCCGTCGGACGCCAGTCGGCGGGCCGCCGCAGCACCGATCCCGGCGCTCGCGCCGGTGATCACGATGACCTTCGGTTTCATGGTCTCCTCCTCACTGGGGCACCGCCTCGCTGCGATAGCGGCGCGGCTTGCCGGGACCGAGCGCGGCCAGGTCGAGAACCCGCTCCACCTGAACCGGGCGGCCGAGCAGTGCCTGGAGTGCCTCCCCGATCCGGGCGTCACCCTCGACCACCCGGGCGGTCACCGCCCCGGCGGCGTCCTGGTGGACCGTCCAGCCCAGCGCGCCGTGCGCCTGCAGCTGCTGGGTGAGGTCGACGCTCCCCACCAAGCTGCCGTCTCCGGCAACGAAACGGGTGTGCGCCCGTCCCTCGAGGTCGGCCAGCGCCGGGCGGCCGTCCACCTCCACCAGCCGGGCGAAGTCGCCGGTGCGGTACCTGACCAGCGGAAGCAGCGGGTTCTCCCCGGCGGTCACCACGATCTCGCCCACCTCGCCGGGCGGCACCGGCTGGCCGGCCGGGTCGAGGATCTCCACGACGAGCCGCCGCTGCAGGACGAGGAAGGGTCCGTCGTCGGTCCGCACCGCTATCGGACGGGTCTCGTGAAGCCCGTAGACGTCGAACACCGGACAGCCGAACGCCTCCTCAAGGCGCGCCCGCAGTGGTGCTGACAGCTCCATCGCCCCGGAGAACAGCGCCAGCGGGCGGACCGCTGCGACAAGGTCGGGTCGCAGCAGTTCGGCCAGCGTCGACGGGTCGCCGGTGATCACCTGCGGATCCTGCGCGGCCAGGAAGTCAGCTGCCGCCCCGGGTGCCGGCCACTCGGCCGGGGCGAGGTTGATCCGGGCCATGGTGGACTGTCCGAACCCGCTGATCACCGACGCGTAGGTGAACGCCTGGTGCTGCAGGACGAGGTTGACCAGCGCCATCCGGTCGGGGTCGGGCCGCCAGACCACACCGTGCGCCGTGACCAGGTCGACGAGCAGGTGGAAGGAGCGGGCCACCTCCTCCACGTCGTCAGGGATCATCAGGGCGGCCCCGGTCGCGCCGGAGCTCGACCCGTGCAGCAGCCTGCCGAAGTCGGCGTCCAGCGGCACGAAGGCCGCGACGTCAGCGGCCAGGTCGGCCCGGGAGATGGTGGGGAAGTCGGTGAGCCGCTCGAGCCGGGGCAGCCGGCGGTACGCGATCAGCTGCCGCGCGAGCGCCAGGTGCTCCGCCAGCCAGCCCTCGGTCGGCAGCGGGTGCCGGGTCCGTTCGACCTGCTCGGCGGTGAGCCGGTCGCCGGTGGCGTGGGTCCAGCGCGGTGCGGCCGGGTGGTGACGGACGGCGGCCAGCCGGGCGGCGCCCTCTGCAGTCAGCGTTGGCCACCGCTCGGCGTCGCTCAGCACGGCGTAGCGGCCGGGCAGGTACTCCTCGATGACCAGCGGGTCGTCACTCACGGCTGTACCTCGCTGCTGCCTCGCGGGCCCTGGCATCCTCCAGCCGGCGGCGCAGCTCGGAGCGGTGCTGCTGCTCGGCGAAGCCTGCGGCGAGGGCGCGGTTGAACTGCAGGGAGTCGCGCGCCGCCAGGGCGGCGCGGGCCGTCTCGACGTCCTCCCTGGCGGGCAGCTGGCCGTTCCAGAGCAGGAACGTGCGGGCTGCCTCCTCGCGGCGGTCCTGATCGGCGATCCAGTCCGCCGGGTCGACCAGCGGGGCCAGCCGCAGCGCCAGGGCGTCCACTGCCAGCGGGGAGCCGGGG
>JAEZGC010000218.1 GCA_023437345.1 Actinomycetes bacterium | reverse complement strand
CTCCCAGAGGGAGCGCTCGGCGTCTTGAGGAGCGTTCGCCTCGGCGCGGCCGGCCGGACGCGATGGGCGCGGTGCGCCGCCGTCCCGATCTCGTGCTCCCGCCTGTGGACAAGGCTCTGGGCGCGTGCGTCCCTGTGGACAACTGGCACAACCGGGCCCGGGGTTCCAAGGGTTGCGGCATGACGATCATCTCGACGCAGGCATGGCTGGACGGCGGCGGGAGCCGGGGCGAGTTGCGAACCCAGCTCGCGCAGAACAAGCTCGTCCGGCTCCGGCGGGGCGTGCTCATGCCGGCCGACCAGCCGCCGGCCTGGGAACTGCACGTTCGCAGGATCAGGGCCGTCGCGCCGGAGCTCGGCGTGGACACGCTCTTCGGCCACGTGTCGGCGGCCGTGCTGCATGGATTGCCCGTGCTGCCGTCGCGGCTGGGAAACGTCGTCGTGGTCCGAACAGGGGGCGGCCACGGCAACGTCCGGCCAGGCCTGCGTGCCATTGGCGCTCAGATCTCGCCCGACGACCGCGAGATCGTGTCCGCCCTACCTGTGACGAGTATGGAGAGAACAGTTGTGGACCTCGTTCGCGTGCTTCCATTCCCCGAAGCGGTGATGATCGCTGACGCCGGCCTGGCGCGTGGCCTGGATCGCGCCCGGTTGCTCGACCGGACCTCCGCCGGACGCGGCTGCCGCATGGCACGCCGCGCCCTGTTGTTCGCTGACGCCCGGTCCGAGAGCCCGGGCGAGTCCCTCAGCCGCGTCAGGATCGAGCAGGCGGGCCTTCCGTCTCCCGCGCTCCAGACGGAGTTCTTCGATGAGACGGGGTCCGTGGTTGCTAGGGTGGACTTCTGGTGGGAGCAGTTCGGCCTCGTGGGCGAGTTCGACGGCGCAGTGAAGTACACCGGCGCGCTGACCCCTGGGGAGGCGCCGGCTGAGACAGTGTTCGCCGAGAAGCGGCGCGAGCAGAGGCTCCAGGACGCCGGCAGCACGATCGTGAGGTGGACGTGGCCCGAGCTATGGGACGGCAGGCTTGAGACGAGGCTGCGCAGGGCGATGAACCGCCAGGTCAATGGACGCGGGCCCGCGTTCGGCCTTGCCTTCGAGGACTCCCGTCGGGGTCGAGCGCTCCCGCTGTGAGGGAGTGCTGGGCCGCGTGGGGAGCGCTCGGCGCTGGCGGGAGCTCTCGGCGCGGGAAGCGGTAGGCGGGGATGCGCGGGGGGAGGTGGTCGATTCCTCGGCGGGCGGCCCGGTTCGGGGCCGGACGCCAACCCCCGATAGGATCCGGGCATGCCCAAGGTCCTTACCGAACTCCCGGTCGGCGAACGCGTCGGCCTGGCCTTCTCCGGCGGTCTCGACACCTCGGTGGCGGTCGCCTGGATGCGCGAGAAGGGGGCCGTCCCCTGCACCTACACCGGCAACCTCGGCCAGTACGACGAGCCCGACATCGAGTCGGTGCCCGGCCGTGCGCTTGCCTACGGCGCCGAATTGTCACGCATGGTCGACTGCCGGGAGCTGATGGTCGAGGAGGGCCTCGTCGCGCTCACCTGCGGCGCCTTCCACATCCGCACCGGCGGCCGCACCTACTTCAACACCACGCCGATCGGACGGGCGGTCACCGGCACCCTGCTGGTCCGGGCCATGCGGGAGGACGACGTCTGGGTCTGGGGCGACGGTTCCACCTACAAGGGCAACGACATCGAGCGGTTCTACCGCTACGGCCTGCTCGCCAACCCGAAGTTGCGCATCTACAAGCCGTGGCTGGACGAGGCGTTCGTGACCGAGCTCGGCGGACGCGACGAGATGTCGCAGTGGCTGGCCGAGCGCAACCTGCCCTACCGCGACTCCAAGGAGAAGGCCTACTCCACCGACGCCAACATCTGGGGAGCCACCCACGAGGCAAAGGTGCTGGAGAACCTCAACACCGGGATCGAAACTGTCGAGCCGATCATGGGTGTCAGGTTCTGGGACCCCGCTGTCGAGATCCCCACCGAGGACGTGACCGTCAGGTTCGAGCAGGGCAGGCCTGTCGAACTGAACGGCAAGACGTTCCCGACCGCTGTCGAGCTGGTCTACGAGGCGAATGCGATAGGCGGCCGTCACGGCCTGGGCATGAGCGACCAGATCGAGAACCGGATCATCGAGGCGAAGAGCCGCGGTATCTACGAGGCGCCGGGCATGGCTCTGCTGCACATCGCCTACGAGCGGCTGCTGAGCGCGATCCACAACGAGGACACCCTGGAGAACTACCGGGCGTTCGGACTCAAGCTGGGCCGGCTGATGTACGAGGGTCGCTGGCTCGATCCGCAGTCGCTGATGCTGCGGGAGTCGATCCAGCGCTGGGTCGGCTCGGCGGTGACCGGGACGGTGACGCTGCGGCTGCGCCGCGGCGACGACTATTCAATCCTCGACACCGACGGTCCCAGCCTGAGCTACCACCCCGATCGGTTGTCGATGGAGCGGGTGGAGGACGCCGCGTTCGGGCCGCTGGACCGGATCGGCCAGCTCACCATGCGCAACCTCGACATCGAGGACTCCCGCTCACGCCTTGAGCAGTACGCCGAGCACGGGCTGGTCGGCGGTGCGATCTCGGCGCTGGTCGGCGTCCTCGAACCCGGGCAGGCCCGGGCGATCAACGAACTGGGCGGCGCGGAGGTGCCCCCGGCGATCGCGGAGGCCGAGGAGGCCGGCGCCTTCGACCTCGGCTCGGACTGACGACCGCCCCGTCGGCGATCGCTCCCACAGCTGCCGAACGCTCCCTCAGTGAGGGAGTTCTCGGCGGGTTCGGGAGTTCTCGGCGGGCAGGGGAGCTCTCGGGGGGAGTTCGGCTAGACCTGATTGGGCAGGGCGCCGCCGTAGCGTCGGTCCCGCTGGACGTACGTCTCCACCGCGCGCCACAGGTCGCGCCGGTCGAAGTCGGGCCACAGGGTGTCGAGGAACACCAGTTCGGCGTAGGCCGACTGCCACAGCAGGAAGTTGGAGGTCCGCTGCTCACCTGAGGAGCGGACGAAGAGGTCCACGTCGGGGATCTCCGGCTCATCGAGGAACCTGCGGAACCGCTCTTCGGTGAGTCGGGACGGGTCGAGCTCACCCCGCAGCGCCGCCTCGGCCACAGCCCGGGCGGCATCGGTGATCTCGGCCCTGCCGCCGTAGTTCACGCAGAACTGCAAGGTGAGCACTGTGTTGTCCCTGCTCTGCGCCTCGGCCTCCTGGAGTTCGCGGATCACCGACTTCCACAGCCGCGGCACGCGTCCGGCCCAGCGGATCCGGACGCCCATCGCGTCCAGCTGGTCGCGCCGCCGGTGGATGACGTCCCGGTTGAACCCCATCAGCCAGCGCACCTCATCGGGGGAGCGGCGCCAGTTCTCGGTCGAGAAGGCGTAGGCCGACAGGTACGGGATGCCGAGTTCGATGGCTCCCTCGATCACGTCGAAGAGGGACTCCTCGCCGCGGGCGTGGCCCTCGGTGCGCGGCAGCCTGCGCGCCTTGGCCCAGCGGCCGTTGCCGTCCATGACTATCGCCACGTGCCGGGGCAACAGGGCCCGGTCGAGAACCGGCGGCCGGGCACCCGAGGGGTGCGGGACGGGCGGACGGGGCACCTTCTGCGAAGCCACGCCGGAAGCCTACGGGACGCACCGGTGAGCCGCGACGACCGCGCGCCAGCACTGCGGCGCCGCCTCTGCCAGCGACTCGACAGCGATCGTCCGCCGGCTCGTCGGACGCCGCTCCTGGGCGTCCTACACCGTCCGAGGATCAAGTTGAGTCTGGTCGACTCAATCCGCTTGAACTCCGCGGGAATGCGAGGCAAACTGGGTGTTGTTAGCACTCAAGCAAGCCGAGTGCTAAGAGATCTACAGAGGAGTGAGTAACCATGGCACGTACCTTCGATCCGTTCCGTGAGATGGACCGGTGGTTCGCAGATGTCGCTCGTACCCCCGCCTCCCTGGCCATGCCGATGGACCTGTACCGCGAGGGCGAGGCCTTCATCGTCAGGGTCGATCTGCCCGGGGTCGACCCGAGCTCGATCGACATCGACGTTGAGGACCGCACGCTGACCATCCGCGCCGAGCGCAAGACGCCGTCCGGCGAGGGCGAGCAGCGCTGGCTGGTTCACGAGCGTCCCACCGGCACCTTCGCCCGCCAGCTGACGCTGGGGTACGGCGTGGCGTCGGACCGAATCGCCGCCGATTACAGCGACGGCGTGCTGAGCCTGATCATCCCGGTCGCCGAGGAGGCCAAGCCGCGCAAGATCGCGGTCGCCCACACCGGCGCGCCGCACCAGATCGAGGGCTCGGTCGAGACCGATTCCGAGGCCCAGGCCAACGCCTGACCGACCACGAAGGCCCCCGCCGGGCCCGGGGCGGGGCCGTCGGGGGCCCGACC
>JAEZGC010000205.1 GCA_023437345.1 Actinomycetes bacterium | reverse complement strand
GGGTTGCCTTCCTTGTGGAGGAGCGCGAGCCGGACGGCTGGCTGGGGCGCGTGGCGCACCAGGGGCCAGAGACCGACGGATCGACCACCCTGCTGGGCCTTGACCCGTCCACCACTGCCGGCCGGCTCGGCTGGGGTAGGGTCACCGAAGCGGACGGAGTGGACCTGGTGGTTGAAGTGGAGAACCGATGACCCGGCAGGCCGGGAGCGGAACCGGCGTCCCGGCGTGGCTGCCCAATGCGCTCACCGTGCTGCGACTGGTTCTCGTCCCGGTCTTCGTCTGGCTGCTGTTCGCCGGCCCCGGCGAGTTCTCGTGGCGGCTGGCAGCGACTGTCGTCTTCGGGGTCGCGATCCTCACCGACCTGTTCGACGGCCGGCTGGCCCGCAAGTACGGGCTGGTCAGCGACTTCGGCAAGCTCTGGGACCCGATCGCCGACAAGGCGCTGACCGGGGCCGCCTTCATCGGCCTGAGCATCCTCGGCGAGTTGCCGTGGTGGGTGACCGCGATCATCCTCGTGCGCGAGTGGGGGGTCACCTGGATGCGGGTGCAGATGCTGAAGTACGAGGTGATGGCGGCGGCGCCCGGCGGCAAGCTGAAGACCGTCCTGCAGTCGGTGGCGCTGCTGATGTTCTTGCCGTACCCGATCTGGCAGACCGCCGGCCCGTTCCCGTTCTGGTTCTGGCTGGCCTGGCTGGTGATGGGTGCCGCCTTCGTCCTCACGGTCGTCACCGGACTGCAGTACGTCGTGGCGGCCTGGCGGCTGCGCAGCGCGGCGCTCGCCGCGCGTGAGCCCGATCCAGGTGCCTGACCCGCTGCCCGTCCGGGTCGTCGGCCTGCTGCGGGACCTCGGTCTCTCCCTCGCCACTGCCGAGTCGCTCACGGGCGGGCTGCTCGGAGCCACGCTCACCTCGGTTCCCGGCGCGTCGGCGGTGTTTCGGGGCGGCATCGTCGCCTACGCGACCGACCTGAAAGAGCGTCTGCTGGGCGTCGCAGGCGACGTGCTGCGCGAGGAGGGTGCGGTGTCTCGGCCGACCGCCCTGGCGATGGCCGCCGGGGTCCGCGACGCCACCGGCGCCGACTGGGCGCTCGCCACCACCGGTGTCGCCGGGCCGGACCCGCAGGAGGGCCACCCACCCGGTACGGTGTGGCTGGCGGTGGCCGGCCCGCAGGGTTCGGCCGCCCGCCGGTGCAGCTTCACCGGAGACCGGGAGGCGATCCGCGACCAGAGCGTGGCCGCCGCGCTCGAACTGCTGGAGGAGCACCTGAGGGGCTTCGCTGGCTAGGAACAAGCCCGCCCGGCGTGGTGTTGTACCAGCGTCCAGACTCCGTTCCCACCGACAGGTAGAGTGCACGCATGGTGACGACGCTCCCGGAACGCCCGGTGCTGATGCGCGAGGCGCTCGGTGAAGCGCTGCGCGAGCTCCGGACCGCCGAGAAGCTCACCCTGCGCGAAGTGTCGGCCCAGGCTCGGGTCAGCCTCGGCTACCTCTCCGAGATCGAGCGCGGCCAGAAGGAAGCGTCAAGCGAACTGCTGAACGCCATCTGCGGCGCTCTCGGGGTACCGCTGTCCACCCTGTTGCGGCTGGTCAGCGACCACATCGACGCCCACCGGGCGGTCACCCAGCTCCCGGTCCGCAGCGAGACCGTCGCTGCCGCCTGAGCCGCGGATGCGCGAAACCGAACTCTGGGCGCGGCTGCGCGCCGCCCTCGGCAATGCCTACGCCGCCGTCTGGGCGGACTCGGTGGTGCACGCTGACCTCGGCGGCCGGACGGTGGTCGAGGCGCTGGCCGCCGGACTCCCGGTGAAGCGGATCTGGCTGGTCGCCGGCGCCAGTCTCGACATCCCTGAACACCTTCGCTGACAAACCGCGTGTCGCTCGATTTCGAACAGATGTTCGCCTAGCCTGTGGACGACGTCGAGACTTCCGAGCCGTCATCCACAGGGCCCACAACTTCCTGACGCATTGTCAGTGGCGGTTCCTAGGGTGAAGGCATCGGTTCGAGGAAGGGACAGGTTGATGGCGGTTGCAGATCGCGCCAAGGCTCTCGAGGCAGCGCTCGCCCAGATCGAGAAGCAGCACGGCCGCGGCTCCATAATGCGGCTGGGGGAGGAGACCCGCCAGCCCATCGAGGTCATCCCGACGGGGTCGATAGCCCTCGACGTCGCGCTCGGCATCGGCGGCCTGCCGCGCGGCCGGGTGGTCGAGATCTACGGTCCGGAGTCCAGTGGCAAGACGACGGTCGCGCTGCACGTGATCGCCAACGCACAGGCGGCCGGGGGGATCTGCGCGTTCATCGACGCCGAGCACGCCCTCGACCCCGACTACGCCGCCAAGCTCGGCGTCAACACCGACGAACTGCTGGTCAGCCAGCCCGACAACGGCGAGCAGGCGCTGGAGATCGCCGACACCCTGGTTCGCTCCGGGGCGCTGTCGCTGATCGTCATCGACTCGGTGGCCGCGCTGACGCCACGGGCCGAGATCGAGGGCGAGATGGGCGACAGCCACGTCGGGCTGCAGGCCCGGCTGATGAGCCAGGCACTGCGCAAGATGACCGGGGCGCTGTCCGGGGCCGGCACCACAGCGATCTTCATCAACCAGCTCCGCGAGAAGATCGGCGTGATGTTCGGCTCGCCGGAGACCACCACCGGTGGCCGCGCGCTGAAGTTCTACTCCTCGGTGCGGCTGGACGTCCGCCGGATCGAGACCCTCAAGGACGGCTCCGACATGGTGGGCAACCGCACCCGGGTCAAGGTGGTCAAGAACAAGGTCGCCCCGCCGTTCAAGCAGGCCGAGTTCGACATCATCTACGGCCAGGGGATCAGCCGCGAAGGCGGCCTGATCGATCTCGGCGTGGAGTGCGGCATCATCCGCAAGGCCGGTGCCTGGTTCACCTATGAGGGCGAGCAGCTGGGTCAGGGCAAGGAGAACGCCCGCAACTACCTCAAGGCCAACCCCGACATCGCCGACGAGTTGCAGCGGCGGATCCTCAGCCACCTGGGCGTCGGCGCCGAGAAGGTTCCCGACGGCGTCGACCCGGTGACCGGCGAGGTTTCCTTCTGAGCGTGGCCGACGACGCCGATCCGGTAGCTGTCGCACGCGAGATAGCGCTGCGGCAGCTCACCGTCCGGCAACGCACCCGAGCCGAGCTGGCGGCCGCGCTGGCCCGTCGCAACGTGCCGACCGAGGCGGCCGGTGAGGTGCTCGACCGGTTCACCGAGGTGGGCCTGCTGAACGACGCCGCGTTCGCGCGCGACTGGGTGGCGGCGGGTGCGCGTCGGCAGCGCGGTCGCCGCGTGCTTGCCCAGGAGTTGGCGCAGAAGGGGGTTGCCGCCGAGCTGATCGACGAGGCGCTGGCCGCCCGCGATCCGGGAGACGATGCGGAGGCCGCGCTGGCGCTGGCGCAGCGCAAGGCACGATCCATGGCCGGGCTCGACCGGCAGGTGCGTTACCGCAGGCTGTCCGCCGCGCTGCAGCGCCGCGGCTTCGGCAGCGGGGTGATCGCGGCCGTGGTGCGGCAGGTGCTCGACGACCCCGAGCTGCCTGACCCTGACCTCGAGTGAGGGTGCCGCCTTGCTTGCGGATGTGGCGGCGCAGGCCTAGCGTGGCAGCAGGTGCGCCGTGGGCCACCACCAAGAGAGCAAGGCTGATCGGGGACTGAAACCCCACCGTCAGGCGTTCCGGGTTCATCCGGGACGCCTAGGCGGCGCTGGACCGCTGGACCCCCTTGGTGACCCCCGGAGAGCCACACCCCGGCCAGGAGGACGCCATGGACATGATGCAGGTTCTGGTGATCGCGACGGTGGCGCTCGGGGTCGCCATCTTGATCCTTGCCATCGGACTGCTGGTCAGCCTGCGGCTGCAGCGCCGCAGCGTCCACCAGGAGGCACGCCGGGCGGTCGAGGAGGAGCGACGCCGCAGCGCCCTCCAGTTGCCCAACCTGCCCGACCTGCGCCCCAAGTCCGGCCGCAAGCCCCGGGCGGAGCAGCAGGCGAAACAGGCAAGACCACAACAGCGCCGTCCCGCCGCGGCCCCGGTGGATCCGGGCCTGGACGCTGACCTTCGTTCCCGGGAGTCCCGCCTTGCCGAACGGGAGGCCGTGGTGGCTCGTCAGGTCGCCGAGCTGGCCGCCGAGCGCGACCAGCTCGCGCGTCGGCGGACCGACCTCGACCACCAGGCGACCGAGCTGGAACAGGCAAGGGCCAGCCACCTCGAGCACGTCGCCCGCCTCGCCGACACCACACCCGCCGCCGCCCGCGCGGAGCTCCTCGCGCAGATCGAACGCGAGGAACGCCTGCACGCCGCCCAGCTGGCCCGCGACCTGGAGACTGAGGCGCTGCGCACCGGAGAGGCACGAGCCAGGAAGGTGATAGTCGGCGCTATCCAGCGGCTGGCTGCCGAGCAGACCACCGAGTCGGTGGTCGCCACCGTCGCGCTGCCCAGCGACGAGATGAAGGGCCGGATCATCGGACGGGAGGGCCGCAACATCCGCGCCTTCGAGCAGGTCACCGGCGTGAACGTGATGATCGACGACACTCCCGAGAGCGTGCTGCTGTCCTGCTTCGACCCGGTTCGCCGGGAGACCGCCCGTCTCACCCTCACCGAGCTCGTGGCAGACGGACGCATCCATCCGGCACGGATCGAGGAGGTCCACGAGCGCAGCCAGCGCCGCATCGAGGAACTCTGCCTGCGGGCCGCCGAGGACGCACTGCTGGAGATGGGCATCACCGACCTCGATCCAGGTCTGATGCCGTACCTCGGCGCGCTGAGGTACCGCACCTCCTACGGCCAGAACGTACTGGCCCACCTGGTCGAGAGCGGCCACGTGGCGGCCCTGATGGCGGCCGAACTCGGCCTGGACGTGCAGTTCTGCCGCAGGGCGGCCTTCCTCCACGACATCGGCAAGGCGATGACCCATGAGGCCGAAGGGTCCCACGCCAGCGTCGGGGCTGACCTGGCCCGACGCCACGGCGAGCACCCCGACATCGTCCACGCCATCGCCGCCCACCACAACGAGGTCGAACCGGCCACCGTCGAGGCGGTCCTGGTCCAGGCTGCGGACGCGATCAGCGGCAGCCGCCCGGGCGCCCGCCGGGAGAGCCTTGAGATCTACGTCAAGCGGCTGCAACGCCTGGAGGAGATCGCCCGCTCCCACCAGGGAGTCGACAAGGTGTTCGCCATGCAGGCCGGCCGTGAGGTGCGGGTGATGGTGGCCCCGGACCAGGTCAGCGACGCCGAGTCCCAGGCGATTGCCCGCGAGATCGCCAAGGAGGTCGAGGGCGAGCTCACCTATCCGGGCAGCATCAAGGTGACCGTCGTGAGGGAGTCCCGGGCGGTGGCGCTGGCCCGCTGAGGAGGTCGCCGAGTGTGAACCGCCGGGGGCCAAAAGGTAAGGTCGCCCCCATGGCATCGGCACCTCCCACCGCGCAGCCGCGCACCTACCAGGTGGTCACCTACGGCTGCCAGATGAACGTCCACGACTCCGAGCGGATCTCCGGGGTGCTGGAGGACGCCGGCTACGCCCGCTCCGCCGACGGCGACCAGGCCGATGTGGTGGTCTTCAACACCTGCGCGGTCCGCGAGAACGCCGACAATCGGCTCTACGGCAATCTGGGGCACCTGGCCCCGGTCAAGGCGTCACGGCCCGGCATGCAGATCGCGGTGGGTGGCTGCATGGCGCAGAAGGATCGCGCGACGGTGGTCCGCAAGGCACCCTGGGTGGACGTGGTGTTCGGCACCCACAACCTCGGCTCCCTGCCGGTGCTGCTGGAGCGGGCCCGCGTCCTCGAACAGTCGCAGGTGGAGATAGTGGAGGCGCTGGAGCGGTTCCCGTCCACGCTGCCGACCCGACGGGAGTCGGCCTACGCCGCGTGGGTGTCGATCAGCGTCGGCTGCAACAACACCTGCACGTTCTGCATCGTCCCCGCCCTGCGCGGCAAGGAGACCGACCGGAGGCCCGGCGACATCCTGGCCGAGGTGAAGGCGCTGGTCGCCGAGGGCGTCCAGGAGATCACCCTGCTCGGCCAGAACGTCAACAGCTACGGCGTCGAGTTCGGCGACCGGCAGGCCTTCAGCAAGCTGCTGCGCGCCTGCGGCGAGGTGGAGGGCCTTGAGCGGGTCAGGTTCACCTCACCCCACCCTGCCGCGTTCACCGACGACGTGATCGCCGCGATGGCCGAAACCCCCAACGTCATGCCGTCGCTGCACATGCCGCTGCAGTCGGGCTCTGATGCCGTCCTCAAGGCGATGCGCAGGTCGTACCGCAGTCAGCGCTTCCTCGGCATCCTCGACCGGGTCCGCGCCGCGATCCCGCACGCCGCCATCACCACCGACATCATCGTCGGCTTCCCTGGCGAGACCGAGCAGGACTTCCGCGACACCCTCGCCGTCGTGGAGCAGGCCCGGTTCGCGGCCGCCTTCACCTTCCAGTACTCGATCCGCCCCGGAACCCCCGCAGCGACGATGCCGGACCAGGTGCCCGCCGACGTGGTCCAGGAGCGGTACGAGCGGCTGGTCGACCTGGTCGGACGGACGGCGCACGCCGAGAACCAGGCGTTGCTGGGCAGGCGGGTGGAGGTGATGTTCGCCGACGGGGAGGGACGCAAGGACGCCGCCACGGCGAGGATGTCCGGCCGCGCGCGGGACAACCGCCTGGTGCACGTCGCGGTGCCCGACGAGCCGCAGCAGCGGCCCCGTCCTGGCGACTTCGGCGAGGTCGAGGTCACCTACGCTGCCCCCCACCACCTGAATGCCGACGCCGGCCTGCTCTCGCTGCGCCGCAGCCGGGGCGGGGACGCCTGGCAACTGCGCAACGACCGTGATGATCCCGCGCCCGACGCCCGTCCGCTGGTCGGGCTCGGGATGCCGACGCGGCCGGCGCCCGCCGGGCAGCCGGGCTGACCGGCCCTGGACACGGACCAGGGGGCCGGCAGCTGCCGGCCCCCTGGCGTTTCGTTGTCAGATCGGTCGATGTCCGGCTCGATGGCCGGCCTCGACGTCAACCTGGCGGTTCAGGAAAGTCCTGCGCCCGGTGGGTGCCATCGATGTGGCCCGGGATCAGGATCCGTCCGGTCATCGACCTCGATCGATGTCCTGACTGATCTCGTCCTTGTGGTCCGCAACGGCACCCTTGATCTGGTCAACGACTACCATGCGCACCCCCTTTCTCTCCCGACGCCAAGGAGACCCTCTCCAGGCTGTTCCTCAGGTGTACTCCGGCGTTCAAGGCCTGCCAAGGCGGCGACCCGGAATGTGGGCACCCGGCAGAATGGACGCCGATGAGCGAACTCCCGGTCGTTGTGGTCAACGGACCCACCGCCAGCGGCAAGACAGCCGTGGCGGTGGCTGTGGCGCGCCTGCTCGCCGACGATGCCCCGGCCGAGGTGGTCAACGCCGACTCCATGCTCGTCTACCGCGGGATGGACATCGGAACTGCGAAGCCGACGTTGGCCGAGCGTGGCGGGATCCCGCACCACCTGATCGACATCATGGACGTCACCCAGACCGCGAGCGTCGCCACCTTCCAGCAGCTGGCGCGGACCGCGATCGCCGACTGCCGCGGCCGCGGCGTGGTGCCCATCCTGGCCGGCGGGTCGGCGCTGTACATGCGTGCCATCCTCGACGAGTTCGAGTTCCCCGGGACCGACCCGCAGGTCCGTGGACGGCTCGAGGCCGAGCTGGCCGAGGTCGGCAGCGCCGCCCTGCACGCCCGGCTGGCGGCCGTGTCGCCGCAGGCCGCCGCAGGGATCCTGCCGGGCAACGGGCGCCGGATCGTGCGGGCGCTCGAGGTGATCGAACTGACCGGCTCGTTCACTCCGGTGCTGCCGGGGGAGTCCTACGCGATCCCTGCGGTGGTTCAGTTCGGGCTCACCCTGGAACGCGCGGAACTTGACGAGCGGATCGAGGTCCGGGTCCACCGGATGTGGCGCGACGGTCTCGTCGACGAGGTGCGCGGCCTGCTGGCACGCGGGCTGCGGCAGGGCCGGACCGCGTCCAGGGCGCTGGGCTACCGGCAGGTGCTGGACTTCCTCGACGGGCACTGCACCGAAGCCGAGGCGATCGCGGCGACCATCAGCGGCACCCGCAGGTTCGCCCGCAAGCAGCTCGGCTGGTTCCGCCGCGACCCCCGGATCGCCTGGCTACCGGCCGGGCCGGGCGCCGCCGACGAGCTCGTGGCGGTGCTGAGGGGTAGGCTCGACTGGTCAATGAGGAGGGTCGATGCGTGAGCTCGGATTCGCCAAGGGCCACGGCGCCCGCAACGACTTCGTGCTGTTCGCCGACCCCGAAGGCCACGTCGAGCTGACCGACGACGAGGTGGCAAGGATCTGCGACCGTCGGGCCGGGATCGGTGCCGACGGTCTGCTGCGTGCCGTCCGGGACGCCGACGGCCGGTGGTTCATGGACTACCGCAACGCCGACGGCTCCCCCGCAGAGATGTGCGGGAACGGCCTGCGCGTCTTCCTGCGCTTCCTCGCCGTCGAGCGGCTCGCCGAAGGTGACACCATAGTCGTGGGCACAAGGGCCGGCGAACGCAGCGGGCGGTTCCTGCGCGATGGCCGGATCGCCGTCACCATGGGGCCGGTGCGCGTCGCCGACGACCGTCCGCTGGTCGAGGTGGGGGAGCTGGCCTGGGCGGGCGTGCCGGTCGACGTCGGCAACCCGCACGTGGTCAGCATCGTCTCCGACAGCGCCGAACTTGACGGCCTCGACCTGTCCCGGCCGCCGGCGGTGCCCGCTGGCCGGTTCCCGCACGGGGTGAACGCCGAGTTCGCGCTGGTCGAAGCCCGGGGGCGGGTCAGGATGCGGGTCCACGAGCGAGGCTCGGGCGAGACCTGTGCCTGCGGTACCGGCGTCGTCGCGGTAGCCGCGGTGGCAGGCGGGGCGTCGCCCGGCGGGCCGCCAGTCATCGTCGGAACGCCCGGAGGCGACCTCGAGGTCAGCCTCGACGACGCGGGGGAGGCCACCCTCACCGGCCCGGCCGTGCTGGTGGCACGCGGGTCGCTCGATCTGGAGGTGATCGGTACATGACGCAACCCGAGTGGGACGAGGACCTCGACCCCGACGGCGAGCAGCTCGACCTCGAGGAGCGCAACTCGCTGCGCCGGGTGACCGGCATGTCGACGCAGCTCGCCGACATCACCGAGGTCGAGTACCGCGAACTGCAGCTCGAACGGGTGGTCCTGGTGAGCGTGTGGTCGACCGGCAGCGAGGTGGACGCCGAGAACTCCCTCGCCGAGCTCAAGCTGCTCGCCGAGACAGCGGGGTCGCAGGTACTCGACGGACTCGTGCAGCGCCGTCGGCACCCCGACCCCGCGACGTTCATCGGACGGGGCAAGGTGGCCGAACTGCGCGAGGTGGTGATCGGGACCGGCGCCGACACCGTCATCTGTGACGGCGAACTGGAGCCTGCCCAGCTGCGCAACCTCGAGGACCGGATCGGCGTGAAGGTAGTCGATCGGACCGCGCTGATCCTTGACATCTTCGCCCAGCACGCCAAGAGCGCCGAGGGCAAGGCCCAGGTCGAGCTGGCCCAGTTGCAGTACCTGCGGCAGCGGCTGCGCGGCTGGGGCGGCAACCTGTCGCGACAGGCGGGCGGTCGGGCGGCCGGCGGGGCCGGGATCGGCGGGCGTGGTCCCGGCGAGACCAAGATCGAGGTGGACCGGCGCCGGATCAAGACCAGGATCACCCACCTGCGGCGGCGGCTGCGCGAGCTCGACGCCGTCCGGGAAACCACCAGATCCCAGCGGCGCCGCAACCAGGTGCCGGCGGTCGCCATCGTCGGCTACACCAATGCCGGCAAGTCGTCGCTGCTGAACCGGCTGACCGGCGCCGGCGTGCTGGTGGAGGACGCGCTGTTCGCCACCCTCGACCCCACCACCAGGCGGTCGGAGACCACCGACGGGCGCCAGTTCACGCTGACCGACACCGTCGGGTTCATCCGCCACCTGCCCCACGACCTGGTCGAGGCGTTCCGCTCCACCCTTGAGGAGTCGGTGGCCGCCGACCTGCTGCTGCACGTCGTGGACGGCTCGGATCCCGACCCGTTCGGCCAGATAGCCGCAGTGCGCGAGGTGCTCGCCGGGATCGGGGCCGCCGGGGTCGCCGAGCAGCTGGTGATCAACAAGATCGACGCCGCGCACCCCGACGCGCTGCTCGCGCTTCGCGGTGCACACCCCGACGCGGTGTTCGTTTCGGCTCGCACCGGGGAGGGTCTGGCCGACCTGCGCGAGCGGATCGAGGCCAGGCTGCCGCGTCCGGAGGTGGAGGTGCGCGCGATGGTGCCCTACGACCGCGGCGACCTGATCAACCGGATCCACCAGTCGGGAGAGTTCCTGTCCACAGAACACACAGCTGACGGCACCCTCGTGGTGGCACGGGTGAACCCCGAGCTGGCGGGGGAGCTGGCCAGGTACGCGAGCGCCCCGGGAGCGCAGCACTGAGCGAGCAGGGGGCGGCCGCCGTCCTCGAGGCCGCGGTGCGGCAGATCGGGGGCGCGCCGCGGGCCGGCCAGCAGCAGATGGCCGCCGAGGTGTCCCACACGCTGGCCGAGGGCGAGCACCTGCTGGTGCAGGCAGGCACCGGGACCGGCAAGTCGCTCGGCTACCTCGCTCCCGCCCTGGCGCACCTGGCCGCCAACCCGGACCAGCGGGTGGTGGTCGCCACCGCCACCCTCGCCCTGCAGACCCAGCTCGCCACCCGCGACATCCCGGCCGCCGTCGAGGCGTGTCGCGAGGTGACCGGGCAGACGATCAGCCATGCCGTCCTGAAAGGGCGCAGCAACTACGCCTGCCTGCACCGGGTGCGCGACGGCGGCGGGCTCGAGCAGCAGGCCACCTTGTTGGGCGGTGCGGAGCTCGCCGACGCCGTGGTCGCGGCCGGCGCAGACGCGACCAGCGTGCTCGGCGCCCAGGTGGTCGCGCTTCGGGAGTGGGCCGAGTCCGAGGCGTCCGACGGGGGGCTGGCCGACCGCGACGACGCGCCCAGCCACACCCCGGCGGCCTGGGCGCAGGTGTCGGTGCCGGTACGGGAGTGCCTCGGTGTGGCGAACTGCCCGTTCGGCGGGGAGTGTCTTGTGGAGAAGTCACGTGAGCGGGCGCGGTCCAGCCAGGTCGTCGTGACCAACCACGCGCTGCTCGCCATCGACGCCCTGCACGGCCGCACCGCGCTGCCCGAGCACCAGCTGGTGGTGATCGACGAGGCGCACGAGCTGGTCTCGCGGGTGACGGGGGCCGCGTCCCACGAACTCAGCCCGCAGGGTGTCGAACGGGTCGCCAAGCGCTGCCTGCCGTGGCTGTCGGACGAGACCGGGGCCGCGCTGCTGGACGCCGCCGACGTCCTTCAGGAGGCACTGGACGCGACCCAGCCAGGACGGGTCGAGGATCCGGACGCCGCCATAGCGTCGGCCTTCAGGATCGTGCGCGACGCCGCGCGGCAGGCGGTGTCGGGAATGGCCGGCAACGACGACGCCGAAGCCACCCAGGCCGCGGCCGCGGTCAAGGAGGTGTTCGACGTCGCAGAGCAGATGGCAGCGCTGCGCCCCGACGACGTGGTGTGGGTGGGGGAGCGGGAACGCTTCGGGCGGCAGGCCTACCAGGCGCCGCTGAGCGTCTCGGACCTGATCCGCGACCGGATCCTCGGCGAGGCGCCCGGCGTCCTCACGTCCGCCACGCTCAAGGTCGGCGGCGACTTCACCGCGGTGGCGCGCAGCCTCGGGCTCGGCCCGGACGGCTGGCGCGGCGTCGACGTCGGATCCCCTTTCGACTACCGGCGCCAGGGCATCCTCTACATCGCCCGGCACCTGCCGCCGCCGCACCGCGACGGCATCGGGCCCGAGGCGCTCACCGAGATCGCCGAGCTGGTGTGGGCGGCCGGGGGCAGGACGCTGGGGCTGTTCGCGTCCCAGCGCTCGGCAGAGGCGGCGGCCCGACACTGCCGGGCCGAGCTGCCCGACGCGACGATCCTGTGCCAGGGCGACCGGCAGCTGCCCGAGCTCACCCGCGACTTCATAGCGGACCCGTCCGCGTCACTGTTCGGCACGCTGTCGCTGTGGCAGGGGATCGACGTCCCCGGCGACACCTGCGAGCTGGTGGTCATCGACAAGATCCCGTTCCCGCGCCCCGACGACCCGCTGATGCAGGCCCGGCAGCGAGCGGTGGCCGAGTCCGGTGGGAACGGGTTCATGTCCGTGGCGGCCACCCACGCCGGGCTGCTGCTCGCGCAGGGGTCGGGCAGGCTGATCCGGACGCTGAGCGACCGGGGCGTGGTCGCCGTCCTCGACCCGCGGCTGGTCACAGCCCGCTACGGCAGCTTCCTGCGCGCGTCGATGCCCGACTTCTGGACCACCACCGATCGTGAGGCAGCGGTCGGGGCACTGCGACGGTTGCGCGAGTCCTGATCGTTCGGGTCAGACCCGGCGCAGCACCGCCACGACCTTGCCGAGGATCGAGGCGTGGTTGCCGTCAATCGGCTCGTAGGCGGGGTTGTGCGGCAGCAGCCACACCTGGCCGGGGGTGCGCTTGAACGTCTTGACCGTCGCTTCGTCGCCCAACAGGGCTGCCACTATGTCGCCGTTGTCGGCGGTCGGCTGCTGGCGCACCACGACGAAGTCGCCGTCGCAGATCGCGGCGTCGATCATCGAGTCGCCGCGGACCTCCAGCAGGAACAGGGTGCCCTCTCCGACGAGTTGGCGTGGCAGCGCGAAGACATCGGAGACCGACTCCTCGGCCAGGATCGGCCCACCGGCGGCGATGCTGCCGAGGATCGGCACGTTCACCACCGGGGCGGCGAAGTCGTTCTCGCCGGTCTCGTCGTAGGTGCTCTCCAGCGCGGGCCGGACCGGGGCGAGCGAGCCGGGCAGCCGGACCTCCATGGCGCGCGGCCGGTTCGGGTCGCGGCGCAGGTAACCCTTCGCCTCCAGCACCTTGAGCTGGTGGGCCACCGAGGAGGAGGAGGCCAGGCCCGCGGCCTC
Source organism: Actinomycetes bacterium (assembly GCA_023437345.1). Classification (GTDB taxonomy): domain Bacteria; phylum Actinomycetota; class Actinomycetes; order Propionibacteriales; family Propionibacteriaceae; genus Propionicimonas. Next base: position 23,177 of record JAEZGC010000205.1, on the reverse strand, counting down.
GGCTATCTCACGGATGCTCGGCGGGTAGCCGCGTGACTCGATGGTGTCGCGGATCACCTGCAGCATCTTGCGCTGGCGCGGGGTGAGGCCGTCCGCGTCGGCGGGGCCCTCGGGGAACTCGCTCACCGCCGCGCCGATCTGGGCGGCGATCTCCTCGCGGCGGGGACGCCCGCGGCGGCGCGGGACTGAGCTGGGATCCGGGGTCCGTGTGGCCATGTCGCCACGGTAGGGCTGTCGGCGTCCGGAATCAAACACCTGTTCGACGTGTCGCGCAGCTATCTGACGCGCCGCCGCGACCCTGCCGTCCACCGTTAGGTGTGAGGTTGTCCCGCGAGTTCGGGAGGGACACGCACCAGTAGGCGGGATGTGGGCGGTGGCAGGTGGTGAAGCGTGGCGTTCAGCCGGCGAGGGCGGACGGCTCGCAGCGACTCCCGCCCCTGCCTGGGTGTGAGGTTGTCCCGCGAGTTCGGGAGGGACACGCACCAGTAAGCGGATGTGGGCGGGGTGGTGAGCGCCGCCCGAGGGATTTGTCAGAGGCGGGTGGTGGACTGTTCGCAACGACACGCGACGAACATGCGTTCGAATATCCTTGCTCTCGGGTGGGTCCGGGGCTAAGAATGTATCGAACAGATGTTCGACTACCCCAGAGGAGCCGGTATGAGCGCCCTGTTGATCGATCTGCCGCTGGTCGAGCTGCCCGCCCCGAGCCAGCCGCGGCGCTGGATGCATGTGGTGCCGGATGCAGTCCCGACCGGCCTCGCCGACCCCGGCCAGGCCACGCCGCTGCGGGAGGCGACCGTGGGCGCGAGTCCCGCTCTCGAGCCGGCCGCGCAGCTGCGAGCCCGCCCGGTCAGCCACATCCGTCCGGTCGCTGCGACCAGCGCGGCGGGAGCGGCACCGCTGCGGCTTACCCGCCGCGGGCTCGCCGTCGTGGTGGGCGGCTTCAGCCTGCTGATGATGACCGCGTTCGTCGTCCTCGTGGTCAGCTTCTTCGCCGTCAGCAACGACCCGATCGCCGCAACCCTGACGCTGAACTGATCGCGTCGGGCGCTGCTCGAACCGTGGGACAGCGTCCTGGACCCCGCCGCCGGGGGCATCGGCAGGGTCACGCAGGTCGGGGAAGGATGGTGCGCGCTCGCGTCGAGCTGGCCTGGGTGCCGCGGCGGGCCGGCCGAGCGGACGCCGTCGGGCCAGACGGGGTGCCGGGCTGGTCCGCAGGGCGTTGCCGTCCGTGCAGGGTGAGTCGCCCGAGAGAACCGCGTGCCGCGGCTCGGCATGGCGTGTGGGGTGCCGGTCGGCCGGGCCTGACACGCCGTCCGGGAACCCCTCTTGCTCTTCGGCGGCAGGCGGCATAAGCTCTATATCTAGTAGTTACAAGCCTGTGGTTCATCCACAGATTGTGGTTGTTACCCACAGCCATCCACAGCTTCGTCCACAGCGCCGGTGAGAGGAGAGTCATGTACTGCCCTTACTGCCGCCACACCGACAGCCGGGTGCTCGACTCCCGGGTAGCCGAGGACGGCTCCAGCATCCGCCGCCGCCGCCAATGCCCCGAGTGCGAACGCCGGTTCACGACCCTCGAGCAGATGCAGCTGGTCGTGGTGAAGCGCTCGGGCGTCGTCGAGCCGTTCTCCCGGGAGAAGGTGATCCACGGTGTCGCCAAGGCCTGCAAGGGCCGCCCGGTCACCGAGGACGACCTGGCCCGGCTCGGGCAGCAGGTGGAGGAGTCGCTGCGGGCTGCGGGCCAGGCCGAGATCCCGGCCAACGAGGTCGGCTTGGCCGTCCTCGGTCCGCTGCAGAAGCTGGACGCCGTCGCCTACCTCCGGTTCGCGTCGGTCTACAAGCACTACCAATCGGTCGACGACTTCGAGGCCGAGATCGAGAACCTCCGGGCGTCGGCACTCGCCGCCCACTGACCCACTCCTCCCACTTCCGAAAGGCAGCACCATGACCGAGACCGTGAAGGCATCCGTTCGCGGGGGACGCAAGGCTGCAGGCCTGACCATCCCGCGCACCTTCACCACTGCGGGGGTGCACCCCTACGACCAGGTGACCTGGGAGCAGCGCGACGTCGTCCAGACGAACTGGAAGACCGGCGAGGTGGTCTTCGAACAGCGCGGCGTCGAGTTCCCCGACTTCTGGAGCCTGAACGCGTCCACCATCGTGACCACCAAGTACTTCCGCGGCGCGGTCGGCACCCCGGCCCGGGAGGCGAGCCTGCGAACCCTGATCGACCGGGTGGTCAGCAAGTACCGCGCCGCCGGCGAGGAGAACCAGTACTTCGCCACCCCGGCCGACGCCGACGTCTTCGAGCACGAGCTCACCTGGCTGCTGCTGCACCAGTACTTCAGCTTCAACTCCCCGGTCTGGTTCAACGTCGGCACCCACAGCCCGCAGCAGGTCAGCGCGTGCTTCATCCTGAGCGTCGACGACTCGATGGACTCGATCCTGAACTGGTACAAGGAGGAGGGGTTCATCTTCAAGGGAGGTTCGGGCGCCGGCCTCAACCTGTCGCGGATCCGCTCGAGCAAGGAGCTGCTGTCCTCGGGTGGCACCGCCTCCGGCCCGGTCTCGTTCATGCGGGGTGCCGATGCCTCCGCCGGGACCATCAAGTCCGGCGGCGCGACCCGCCGGGCGGCGAAGATGGTCGTGCTCGACGTCGACCACCCCGACATCGAGGAGTTCGTCGAGACCAAGGCGCGCGAGGAGGACAAGATCCGCGCGCTGCGCGACGCCGGGTTCGACATGGATCTCGGCGGCAAGGACATCGTCAGCGTCCAGTACCAGAACGCCAACAACTCGGTGCGGGTCACCGACGAGTTCATGCGCGCCGTGGTGGACGGCACCGACTTCGGGCTGCGGGCCAGGATGACCGGCGAGGTGATCGAGACGATCGACGCCCGTGACCTGTTCAACAAGATCGCCAAGGCGGCCTGGGAGTGTGCCGACCCGGGCCTGCAGTACGACGACACCATCAACGCCTGGCACACCAACCCCGAGACCGGACGGATCACCGCGTCCAACCCGTGCTCGGAGTACATGAGCCTGGACAACTCGTCGTGCAACCTGGCCAGCCTGAACCTGATGAAGTTCCTGCGCGACGACGACACCTTCGATGTCGAGAGCTTCACCCGGGCTGTCGAGCTGGTGATCACCGCCATGGACATCTCGATCTGCTTCGCCGACTTCCCGACCGAGGCGATCACGAAGACCACCCGCGACTACCGCCAGCTCGGCATCGGGTACGCCAACCTCGGCGCGCTGCTGATGGCGCTGGGGCGCGGCTACGACACCGACTCCGGACGGGCACTCGCGGCCGCGATCACCTCGCTGATGACCGGCGCCGCCTACCGCCGCTCCGCCGAGCTGGCGGCAGTGGTCGGCACCTACGCCGGCTACCCGCGCAACGCCTCGGCCCACCAGCGGGTGATGCGCAAGCACCAGGCCGCCAACGACGACCTGCGCGGCTTCGACGCCCTGGACGGCGCGATCCACGCCGCCGCCACCACCGAGTGGGACCACGTGGTCAAGCTCGGCGCGAAGAACGGGTTCCGCAACGCCCAGGCGTCGCTGCTGGCACCGACCGGCACGATCGGCTTCATGATGGACTGCGACACCACGGGCATCGAGCCCGACTTCTCGCTGGTGAAGTTCAAGAAGCTGGTCGGTGGCGGCAGCCTGCAGATCGTCAACCTCACCATCCCGCGCGCCCTGAAGCGGCTGGGCTACGCCGAGGAGACTGTCGAGGCGATTGTCGAGTACATCGCCGAGCACGGCCATGTGGTCAACGCTCCCGGGCTGCGGCCCGAGCACTACGAGGTGTTCGACACCGCGATGGGCCAGCGGTCGATCAAGCCGATGGGCCACGTCCGGATGATGGCGGCGGTCCAGCCGTTCCTGTCCGGCGCCATCTCCAAGACCGTGAACCTGCCTGAGTCGGCGACAGTCGAGGAGATCGCCGACGTCTACCTGCAGGGGTGGCAGCTGGGCCTGAAGGCCCTGGCGGTCTACCGCGACAACTGCAAGGTCGGCCAGCCGCTGTCGGACGCCCGCAAGAAGGAGGATCCCAAGCCGGCGGCCGCCGAGCCGGAGGTCCGCGTCGAGTACAAGCCGCGCCGCAAGCGCCTGCCGAAGTCGCGGGTCTCGCGCACCACGTCATTCTCGGTCGCCGGCGCCGAGGGCTACATGACCTCCGGCCAGTACGAGGACGGCGCGCTGGGCGAGGTCTTCCTCAAGCTCGGCAAGCAGGGCTCCACCCTGGCCGGTGTGATGGACGCCTTCAGCATCGCGGTCTCGATCGGCCTGCAGTACGGCGTGCCGCTGTCGACCTTCGCGCAGAAGTTCACCAACCTGAAGTTCGAGCCGGCCGGAATGACCGACGACCCGGACGTCCGGATGGCGCAGTCGATCATGGACTACATCTTCCGCCGACTGGCCCTTGACTACCTGTCATTCGACGAGCGTGCGGAGCTGGGCATCTACACCGCCGCCGAGCGGGCGCGGTATGTTGAGACCGGCTCCTACCTGTCCGACGAGGACGAGGCGGGGCTGATCGAGTCCGAGACGCTGAAGAACGATGCCGCCGACGACCTGCGGATCGACGGCCCCGGTGCGGTGCAGCCGGCACTGATCGTGGAGTCGCCGACCAGCACCGCCGACGTGCTGGCGAAGCTGACCGGGCTCAAGGTGGACGCACCGTTGTGCCTCACCTGCGGCACGAAGATGCGGCCCAGCGGTTCCTGCTACGTGTGTGAAGGTTGCGGCTCCACGAGCGGCTGCAGCTGACGAGGGGGAAAGCGCGCGCCGCAGCATCGAAGGGACTCTTGGTCTCCGGGACTCTTTGTCCCCTCGGGGAAGTCGATGCTGCGGCGCGTCTCCCGCGTCCAGGACCGCGACGGTCCGGCTGAAGGTCAGTGGCGCACTGCGCGGCGGGCCCGGAGCACGATGAAGGTGGCGTAGCCACCCACCACCAGGGCCACGATGCCGATGGCCAGCACCGGCGAGTAGGCGTACAGCTGGCCGACCAGGTCGACCCCGATCACCCCGATCGCCGAGTAGAGCAGCGCCCACAGCACCCCGCCGACGGCCAGGGCCGGCAGGTAGCGGGTCAGCGGCATCCGGGTGGCGCCGGCGGCGAGATTGGCCATGGTCTGGAAGCCGACGGTGAGGAAGGAGACCGCCACCACCGGTGCGCCGTAGTCGTTGATCCGTTGGGTGACCCGCGCATAGCCGGGGGTGTCCATCATCTTGGCCAGCCGGGTGCGGTGGGCGCCGGCGGCCGCCAGCCGGCCGAGCCAGTAGGTGGCGCCGGCGCGGCAGAAGACGATCCCGAACATGGCGGCGACGATGACCGGGAACGGCACGTCCCACTGGGTCGGATCCACGCCACCATCCTTCCCGATCGTCCCAAACCTCGGCAGTAAACCAGACCGTCCAGCGGCCGTGCCAATCGCGGGGCGGACGCGTTCTGCGCGTCCGACGACCGATCGCGTAGGTTGGGGGGATGCTGGCTAGGAGGGGCGCATGACCATGCCACTGGACTTCGACCTGGACCGCAGCATCGCCGAGGCCTGGGCCGGGTTCACCGAGCGATTGGCTGAGGTCATCTCGATGATGGATCCGGGCGGCACGCTCACCCTCGGGTCGCTCGCCTCCGATTCGCGCGGCCCCGCGCCCTACGTCCGCTTCACCTGCCGGGCCGACCGCCGACTGCTCACTGTCGCGTCCTCCAATGCCGAACTCGGCGAGGACTTCCAGCTGGACGCCGCCGCGCTGCAGCGGCTCGCCGACCTCGGCTGGGAGCCGCCATCGGTCGAGACCGGTCCGCAGCACTGGTTCGTGGCCGCGCAGGAGGACAGCGAGCCGGTGGCCACCCGGGCGGTCGTCGCGCTGCGCGAGGTGTTCGGGGTCCGCCATCCCGCCTTCTTGGCCCCCGACCAGCTCGCCGAGGTGCTCGCCCCGCCGCCGCCGGGTGAGCTGCCGCGTCCCGACTACGACCAGGACGACCTGCAGGCGCTGGTGCCGACCTCGCCGGGGCACCTGGAGTCGCTGGTCCGCGCCGAGCTGTCCCAGGTGTTCGGCTACGAACCCCTCGCCGACGCCGACGGCGACTTCGCGATCCGGGTCGGCAGCGCGATGGTCTTCGTACGCTGCACCCGGGACACCCGCGAGGTGATCGTGTTCTCTCCGCTGGTGCACGAGATCGAGGGACGTAGCCGCGCCATGGAGATTCTGAGCGATCTCAACGCGCAGGCACGCTATGTGCGCTTCCTGCTGATCCGCGACCGGGTGTTCGCCAGCATGTCTGTGTTGGCCTACCCGTTCGTCCCGGCGCACCTGCACCAGGCGTTGCGTGCGGTGACCGTGGTCGCCGACGAGATGGACGAAGAACTGGCGCAACGGCTCCGCGGCCGCACGTCCTTCAGCGCGGACGGCTGACGCGGCCGCGCCGATTCGCTAACGTGGCGGGGATGGAAGCCACCGGCCACAACACGCCACTGTCACCGGCTGAATGCCGCCTCCTGCTCCGGGACCACCACCTCGGACGGGTGGCCTGGCAGTCACCGGCGGGCATCCAGGTGTTGCCGGTGTCCTACGTGTTCATCGACAACCGGATCGTGCTGCGCACCGCGTCCGGGTCCCTGCTCTCCGGGCTGGCCGACCCGCAGCCGGTGGGCTTCGAGATCGATGACCTCGACGCCGAGACCCAGACCGGCTGGAGCGTCCTCGTCCAGGGCACCAGCGGCCCGGGGGAGCCGGCGGAGGGCATGTTGACCGAACCGTGGGCGCCGGGGGACCGACCCGTCGTGGTGGCCATCACCCCGACCGAGTACTCCGGCCGCGCCATAGCGGCGAGCTGAGGAAGGAGTCCACCATGCTGCGACCCTACGAAGGCCCGGCCCGGGTGATAGTCGGCTATGACGGCTCCGAGGACGCCGACCACGCGCTGCGCTACGGTGCCGCGGAAGCGGTCACCCGCGACGCGGACCTCGTCATCGTCAACGCTGTCGATGACATGGTGCTCAACAGTGCCTGGGGTGTCGTGTTCGACCCCGACACGATCCGGGCCGGTGCCCTGGAGATGCTGACGGCCGCTGTGGAGCAGGCGGTCGGCTACGGCGTGGTCCGCGAGCGGGTTCGGACCGAGGTAGGCCTCGGAAACCCGGCCGCCGTGCTGGCCCGGCACAGTGAGGCTGCATCGCTGATCGTGCTCGGCTGCCGCTCGGTGGTCGAGGGCGAGCGCGCCTTCGTCGGCTCGACAGCCGTCGGGGTGGCCGGCACCTCGCACTGTCCGGTGATCGCGGTCAGCGCGCAGCAGCGCCAGCGCGAGGAGCGCACCGGGCTGGTCGGGGTCGGGGTGAACACCGCCGCGAAGGGTGCGATAGCTCTGGAGTGGGCGCTCCAGGAGTGCGAGGCGCACGGCGGTTCGGTAGTGGTGATCAGCGTCGCCAAGGCGGCTGCCGGTCGGCTCTTCCGCAGTGGCGCGGTGCCGCCGGAAGTGCAGGACGAACTGATCCGGGTCACCCGGGAGCGGATCGCCGAGATGGTGCGCCCGCTGGCCGAGGCCCACCCTGAGGTTCCGATCGAGCTGGACGTGTCCTACGGCAACCCGCTCGACGTCCTGATCGACAGGTCGGAGACGCTCGACCTGGTGGTGGTGGAGGTGCACACGTCCTTCCCGACCTACTCGGTCGGCGGCGTGACGCGTGGCCTGATGACCCACGCCCACTGCCCGGTCGGCACGATCCGCGCCCGCGACAGCCACGGCTCCTGACCGGCGGGCCACCGATCCGTCCTGCTGCCGTGCCCGAGCCGCCCCGGATCACCTTCGACCCGGCGTTGCCGATCACGGGCCAGGTGGACGCGATCCGCCGGCTGGTGCGCGACCACCAGGTGGTGGTCGTGGCAGGGGCGACCGGCTCGGGCAAGACCACCCAGCTGCCCAAGATCTGCCTGCTCGCCGGACGGCAGCGGATCGGCCACACCCAGCCGCGCCGGATCGCCGCCCGGACGGTGGCCGAGCGGATCGCCGACGAGCTCGGCGAGGAACTGGGCCACACCGTCGGCTACCAGGTCCGGTTCACCGCCCGCACCTCGCGCGCGACCCGGGTGAAGGTGATGACCGACGGCATCATGCTGGCCGAGATCGGTCACGACCGCGAGCTGCGCCGCTACGACACGATCATCATCGACGAGGCCCACGAGCGCTCCCTCAACATCGACTTCCTGCTGGGCTACCTCAAGCAGTTGCTTCCCCGCCGTCCCGACCTTCGCGTCCTCGTCACGTCGGCCACCATCGACACCGCCCGCTTCGCCGCCCACTTCGCTGACGCGCCGGTGGTCGAGATCCCGGGCCGCACCTACCCGGTCGAGGTGCGGTACCGGCCGGTGCTCGAGAACGCCGAGAGCGGCGCCGATCTGATCGACGCGGTCTGTGCTGCTGTCAGGGAACTGGACGGCGAGCCGCCCGGCGACATCCTGGTCTTCTGCTCCGGCGAACGGGAGATCCGCGACACCGCCGAAGCCATCGAGGCGCTGAAGCTCCGGTTCACCGAGGTGCTGCCGTTGTACGCCCGGCTCTCGGCCGCCGAGCAGCATCGGGTGTTCACCCCGCACACCGGCCGGCGGATCGTGCTGGCCACCAATGTCGCCGAGACGTCGTTGACGGTGCCCGGGATCCGCTACGTGGTCGACCCCGGCTTCGCCCGGATCTCCCGGTACTCGGCGCGCACCAAGGTGCAGCGGCTGCCGATCGAGCCGATCTCGCGGGCCTCGGCCAACCAGCGGGCAGGCCGGTGCGGCAGGCTCGGCCCCGGGGTCTGCATCCGGCTGTACGCGGAGGAGGACTACCTTGCCCGGCCGGAGTTCACCGAGCCGGAGATCCTGCGCACCAACCTCGCGTCGGTCATCCTGCAGATGGCCGACGCCAGGCTGGGCGACATCGTCGACTTCCCCTTCCTGGAGCCGCCGGACGGTTCTCAGGTCCGCGACGGGCTCCGGCTGCTGCGCGAGCTTGGTGCGCTGGCTGATGGCAAGCGCGCCGGCACCCGGCTCACCGACATCGGACGGCGGCTGGCCAGGCTGCCGGTCGACCCGCGGTTGGGCAGGATGCTGGTCGAGGCCGAACGGCAGGGCTGCCTGCGTGAGGTGCAGGCGATTGCCGCCGGACTGGCGATCCAGGACCCGCGCGAGCGCCCGACCGACGCCCAGCCCGCCGCCGATGCCGCCCACCGACGGTTCTGGGCCCCGCTCGCCGAGGGCGACAGCGAGCCGTCCCCTGACGGCTCCGACATCGCGGCGCTGCTGCGGCTGTGGGAGTACCTGAGGGACCGCCGGCGGGAGCTCTCCGGCAACGCCTTCCGACGGCTGTGCCGAGCCGAGTTCCTCAACTTCCTGCGGGTGCGCGAGTGGCAGGACCTGCACACCCAGTTGCGGCAGGCCTGCGACGAGCTGAAGATGAACCGCAACTCCGAGCCGGCCGGGCTGGACAAGGTGCACACCGCGGTCCTGTCGGGGCTGCTGTCCCATGTCGGGCTGCTTGAGGTGCCGCCCGCCCCGCCGGCGGGCCAGCGGCCCCGCCGCCGGGCCGGCCCGCCCGAGTATCTGGGGGCGCGGGGGGCCCGGTTCGCCATCAACCCCGGCTCCAGCGCCGCGCGCACCCGCCCTCCGCTGGTGATGGCCGTAGAGCTGGTGGAGACCTCACGGCTGTGGGCGCGCACCGTGGCCCCGATCGAGGCCGCCTGGGTGGAGGAGGTGGGCGGCCACCTGCTGAGCCGGACGTACTCCGAGCCGCGCTGGTCGGCCAGGGGCGGGCAGTGCGTAGCCACCGAGCGGGTCACCCTGCTCGGTGTCCCGATCATCGCCGGCCGAACCGTCTCCTATGGCGCCATCGACCCTGTGGTGGCGCGTGAGGTGTTCATCCAGTCGGCCCTGGTCGAGGGCCAGTGGCGCACCCGGCACCACTTCTGGGCGCGCAACGAGCGCGTGCGGCAGGAGGCTGCAGAACTCGCCGAGCGCACCCGCCGGCTCGACCTGCTCGCCGATGACCAGGCGATCGCCGCGTTCTACGACGCCCGGCTCCCGGCGGGCATCGTGTCGGTGGCGCACTTCGACACCTGGTGGCGGCAGGCCCGCCGCGACGACGAGCAGCTGCTGGACCTGTCGCCGCAGGACCTGCTGGTGGGGGAGACCGACGCCGCTGGCTTCCCGTCCACCTGGCGGGTGGGGGAGGTCGAGCTCGAGGTGGACTACAGCTTCAACCCCGGCTCGGGCGCTGACGGCGTGACGGTCACGGTCCCGCTCGCGGTGCTCAACCGGCTGCGCGCCGAGACCTTCACCTGGCAGGTTCCCGGACTTCGGGCCGAGTTGGCGACAGCGCTGATCCGTGGCCTGCCCAAGCAGTGGCGCGCGCGGCTGGTCCCGGCACCCGATACGGCGCGGCGTGCCCTAGCGTGGCTGGGCGACGACCCCGACACGTCGGAGCCGTTGTGGGGGGCGCTGGGGAGGGCGGTGACCGCGCTCACCGGCGTCCAGGTGCCGCTCGACGCGTGGCAGCCGGCCGCGGTCGAGGACCATCTGCGGGTCAGGTTCGTCGTCGAGCGCCCGGACGGGCAGCCGGCCGGCACCGGGCGGGACCTCGACGCATTGCGTGGCGAGCTCGGCGAGCAGGTGGCGCGCACCCTGAACCGGGCGGCCCGTCACCTGGTGCACCCCGGGGCGACGAACTGGGAGTTCGGCGAGCTCCCGCGCCGGATCGACAGACCTGTGGTGGGCTATCCCGCGCTGGTCGACCAGGGCGACACTGTCGGCGTCCAGGTGCACGCCGACGAGCCGGCGGCGCTGCGGTCCCACCGCGCGGGGCTGCGCCGGCTGGTCGCCCTCACCACTGCGGACCCGACCACGTGGGTGGTCTCCCGGCTGTCGAACCGGATCAAGTTCGCTCTCGCCACCTCGCCGTACCCGTCGGTGCCCGCACTGCTGGCCGACGCCCGGCTGAAGGCGATCGGCGACGGCCTGGCGTCCCGGGACCTTGCCGTGGTCCGCGATGCCGCCGGGTTCGCCGCCTTACGGGACGCGGTGCGCGCCGACGTGCCGGCCGTGATGCAGCGCACCGTCGACACCGCCGGGGAGGTGCTGCTCGCCCACGGCGAGCTGCCCCAGCGGCTGGCCGCGGCACCCGAGCCGGTCCGCCGCGACATCACCGAACAGCTCGCCGGCCTGGTGTACCCGGGCTTCATCGCCGCCACTCCGCCGGCCCACTGGCCGCGACTGCCCGTCTACCTGCAGGCGGTCCGCCGCCGGCTCGACACCCTCGGCAGCAACCCGGGCCGGGAGGCGTCGGCGCTGGAGACGATCTCCGAGCTCGAGGACGAGTACGCGCTGGCGTGCGCCGCCTTCTCGGACGGACCCCTGCCGGATCCGGTGGCCGAGGTCGGCTGGCTGCTGGAGGAACTGCGGGTCGGGCTGTTCGCCCAGGGCCTGGGCACCGCTGTTCCGGTGTCGGCCAAGCGGGTGAGGGCAGCGCTGGCCGCGCTCCGGGCGGCCTAGCCGATGAGCCGTGGCGGGCAAGTCCAGACGCGCACCTCTCGACCGCCGCCCGCCGCGCGCAGCACGCCCGGCACACTAGGAGCCATGGACGGATCGGTGGTGCGGCGGGTGCTCGTGGTGGAGGACGAGCCGGTCCTGGCGGGGATGGTGGGCAACTACCTCGCCCGGGCAGGGTTCGAGGTGGAACGCTGCGAGGACGGCGGCACGGCGGTCGAGGTGGCCCGCCAGTGGAGTCCCGACGTCGTCGTGCTCGACCTCGGACTGCCGGTGCTGGACGGGATCGAGGTCTGCCGCCGGCTGCGCACCTTCACTGACTGCTATGTGGTGATGCTCACGGCCCGCAGCGACGAGGTCGACAAGCTGATCGGGCTGTCGGTGGGCGCCGACGACTACCTGACCAAGCCGTTCAGTGCCCGGGAACTGGTCGCCCGCGTCCAGGCGATGCTGCGACGGCCCCGCACCGCGCTGACTAAACCGACCCGCCCGCGCTGGGTGTTCGGGCCGCTGTCCATCGACCCGGCCGCCCGGGAGGTGGTGCTGGACGGCGAACCGGTCAACCTCACTCCCACCGAGTTCGACCTGCTCGCCGCGCTCGCCGAGGACTCCCGGACCGTGTTGTCGCGCAGCACGCTGCTGCGCCGGGTGTGGGGGGCCGACTGGGCGGCCGACGACCGGCTGGTCGACGTCCACCTCGCAAGGGTCCGCCGCAAGCTCGGCGACGACCCAGCCGGGCCACGCTTCATCCTCACCGTCCGCGGCGCCGGCTACCGGATGGGTGGAGGCTGATGGCACGCCCGGCAGTGCGCAGCTCGCTGGCCCACCGGCTGTTCGCCGCACAGGTCCTGGTGATCGCGGCGATGGCCATCGCCGTGGTGGCGGTCGCCGCCGCGGTCGGGCCGGCCCTGTTCGACCAGCACCTCATGATGGCGGGCCACGGCGAGGACCCGGAGACCATCGCCCACGCCGAGGCCGCGTTCCGGGCGGCGGGGGTGACCGCGCTCGGCTGGGGCCTGGCGATCGCCGCCGTCGGGGCCATCGCGGTCAGCCTCCACGCCACCCGGCGGGTCGGGCGCGCCCTCGACGCGCTCGCCGAGGGCGCCGAGCGGGTGGCGGGTGGCGACTACACCACGCCGGTCACGATCCCGCCGGTCGCCCGGGAGCTCGACACGGTGGCGGCCGGCTTCGACACCATGGCCGGCAGGCTTGCCGCCGCCGAGGCGACCCGCCGGCGGCTGCTGACCGACCTGTCCCACGAACTGCGGACGCCGCTGGCCGCGATCGACCTGGTGCTGGAGGGGATGGAGGACGGCGTCGTGCCGTCCAGCCCCGACACGTTCGCGACGCTCCGCCGGCAGACCGCACGGTTGGCCCGGCTGGCCGACGACACCGGCGAGGTCTCGGCCGCCGAGGAAGGCCGCCTCGGGCTCGACCTGGTCGAGGTGGGGCTCGCCGAACTGGTCACTGCAGCCCGGGATGCCGCGGCGCCCGGCTTCGCCGCGGATGGCGTCGGACTGGTCGCCGGATCCGTCCCGGACGCCACGGTCACTGCCGACCGGGCGCGGATCGGGCAGGTGCTGGACAATCTGCTGCGCAATGCCCGCCAGCACACGTCCCCGGGCGGCACGGTGCGCCTTGAGGCGGGATGTACCCCCACCGAGGTGTGGATCGCGGTCCGGGACACGGGGCAGGGCATCGCGGCGGAGGACCTGCCCCACATCTTCGAGCGGTTCTACCGCGGCCGGCACGGCCACCGTCGCGACGAGGGCGGCGGCACCGGGGTGGGGCTGGCGATCAGTCGGGCGATCGCCCAGGCGCACGGCGGCACCCTGGCCGCGGCGAGCCCGGGTGTGGGGGAGGGTGCGGAGTTCGTGCTGCGACTGCCGGTGTGAGGGCCGCCTTCATCGAATCTTCACAGAACCTTCGTCGGTCCGCCGAGACCGCCGAAGAAGCTGGAGGCCTCCCACGAAAGGCGTCTTCCGATGCTCGCAACCCTGGTTGCCTCCGATCCCCGGACCGGCCGGTCCCTGCCCTCCCAGCGCACGGTCATCCTGGCCGCCGCGCTGACCGCGGTGCTGGGCATCGCGGCGGTGCTCGCCCCGAACCTTGCCGCCAGCGACCTCGACATGGCGATGGGGATGGGGATGACCCACTACATGGAGTTGCTGGGCGGGAACCAGCCGTGGAACCTGCTGCTGTTCATGGGCGTGCCGGTGGTGCTGGCCGAGACCCTCGCGATCAGCGAGTTGGCGCTGCTGCTGCCCGGGCAACGGGCCGGCTGGGTCCGCAAGGTCAACCACGTCGCCGGGCTGCTCGCCGGTCCCGCCATGCTGGGCATCGTCCTCCACCTGCTGATCAATGCAGCCCTTCCGCTGACCGCCACCGCGGGCTGGCGCGGGCCGGCCGACGTGCTGGCCGTCCTGCTCTACCTTGCGGGAGTGGTGCCGTTCGTCGGGATCACGCTCGTCGAACTCGGCCTGCTCGGCAGCACGGACGCGGCTGCCCAGCGGCTGCGCGCCACCCACATCGCCATCTTCCTGGTGGTGGCTCACGTGGCGATGGTGTTCGGCATGCTCGACCCGGCAGTGCTGGGCTACGCGATGCACCACTGACTCCGGAGACCTGAACAGTGCGCATCCTCACCGCAACCCTGGCCGGCCTCGTCCTGCTCCTGGCTGGTTGTGCCGCCGCCCCGGTGGCCACCGACCCGCCGCAACCAGCAGCCACCGCCTCCACGCCCCAGGGGGATCCGGCAACCGAACAGTTCCTCGCCCGGTACGGGCTCGACGGGCTGACCCCGCAGCAGATCGTGGAGACGCTCGACGCCGCTACCACCGATCGCGACCAGGGCCCGGTCGGTTCGGTCCGGCCGTCCGAGGTCGTGCTCAGCGACGGCGAGCAGGAGGTGGCGCTGCCGCTGCCCGACGACGTGTTCTACCTCGCCTTCGCCCCGTACCGTGACCGGACCCACGACTGCTTCAACCACAACCTGGCGACCTGCAGCGGTGAGCTGTCCGGTGAGGTGGTGAAGGTGACCGTGGTGGACGACGCCGGCGCCACCCTCGTCGACACCGAGGTCACCACCCATGCCAACGGGTTCGCCGGCGTCTGGTTGCCGCGCGACATCGCAGCCACCCTCACGGTGAGCCACGCGGGGGAGTCGGTGACCGCTCCGATAGCGACGGGGGCCAACGACCCCACCTGCCTGACCACCCTCAAGCTCGGCTGATCGCTCACGGAGCCCGGCGCGACCAGGGCCGCCGTGCGCCGTGAGCGCAATCCGGCCCTACCCGGAAGTCGGCGGGTACAGTGGCGGACGTGCTCGATCCGCGGCTGCTGTACACCGTGAACCAGGACGTCTGGGAGTCCCTGGACGGGCACCAGCCAGCCCTGCTGCACGCCCTCGACGGCTACATAGACGCTGGCGCCGTGATCCACACGACAGCGCGGTACCTGCTCGAACAGTGCGAGCACGACGTGCTGGTCGAGTTCGACCACGACCAACTCCACGACTACCGCTCGCGGCGTCCCCAGATGGTCTTCGACACCAACCACTGGGTCTCGCTCACCGACTATGCGCTGGTGCTGTACAAGCTCGTGGACGCGGCCGGGACCCCGTTCCTGCTGCTCACCGGGCCGGAACCCGACACGCAGTGGAACCGGGCCAGCGCCGCCATCCTCGACCTGGCAGGCCGGCTCAACGTGTCCAGCGTGATCAGCGTCGGGGGAGTGCCGATGGCGGTGCCCCACACCCGGCCCACCCTGGTCACCGCGCATGCAACTGACCCGAGCCTGATCAGCGGCAACCCGATGTGGATCGACCGCGTCCAGCTGCCCGGCAGCTTCTCCCACATGCTCGAGTTCAGGGCGGGCGAGGCGGGCCTGCTCGGACGCGGGTTCGTCGCGCACGTGCCCCACTACCTGGCCCAGACCGCCTTCCCGCAGGCGACCGGCGCGGTGCTCGCCCGGATCGCCGAGGTCACCGGTCTCGACGTCCCCACCGCCGACCTGGCCGAGCGGACGGCGGCCAACCTTGCCAGTATCGAGACCGAGACCGCTGACGACGCCGACTTCCCGGCGGTGGTGGCGGCCCTCGAGGAGCAGTACGACCAGCTGCGCTCCAGCGCCACCCCTCGGGTCCCCAGCGCGGAGGAGATCGGGGCGGCGGTCGAGCAGTTCCTGGCCGAGCAGGACCCGCCGCCCGACTTCCGGCGCTGAGCGGTGCCGAAGTCCGTCGAGCAGCTGATCGCGCTGCTGGCCCTGGAGCAGCGCGCTCCCGACGAGTTCGTCGGTGCCGCGGACGAGACCTCGGCGCGACAACGGGTGTTCGGTGGCCAGGTGCTCGCCCAGGCGCTGACCGCCGCCTACCACACGGTCCCCGACGATCGCCGCGCGCACTCCCTCTCTGCCTACTTCCTGCGGCCAGGGTTGGCCGCGGTCCCGATCAGCTACCGGATCGACGAGGTGCGCGACGGCCGCAGCTTCTCCACCCGGCGGGTGGTGGCCGCCCAGGGTGAGCGGATGATCTTCTTCATGGCCGCCTCCTTCCATCTGCTGGAGCCGGGCCTGAACCACGCCGACACCGCCCCCGCCGGGGTCGCGCCACCCGAGCAGTGCCCTCCGCTGTCGGAGGTGCTGGGAGCCAGGTCGCGCCGGTCGGCGGACGCCTGGCAGCAGGAGTGGGGGGTGCTGGAGACCCGCTTCGCGTCCGACACGACGACCGTCGGCCAGAGCCCGGATGCTGCCATGAAGGTGTGGGTGCGCGCCGAGAGCCCGCTGCCGGGTGACCCGCGGCTGCACCAGGCTGTGCTGGCCTACCTGTCGGACCTCACCCTGCTGGCGGTCAGCACCGTGCCGCACCCGGTCGAGTTCGCCGGGCCCGGCATGCACGCGGCGTCGATCAACCACTCCATGTGGTTCCACCGCGCAGCCAGGGCCGACCAGTGGCTGCTCTACGACCAGGTGTCACCGTCGGCGTCGGCCGGGCTCGGCTTCTCGTTCGGACGGCTGTTCGCCGGTGGCCAGCTGGTGGCCTCGTGTGCGCAGGAGGGCCTGATCAGGCTGACCGATCCGGCCGCCGTCGCCGGCCTGTCCTGACCCGGCCCCGCCCCTGGGACGGCAAACGGCGCCCCGCACGAGGCAGGGCGCCGGTCACCGCTGTTGACTCAGGCAGCAACCTCCGACTCGAGTCGGAGCTTTGTGATGGCGTGGCGCTCGATCTGGCGCACCCGCTCGGCGGTGATGCCCCAGATCGAGGCGATGTCGGCCAGCTTCGCCTGCCGGCCGTCCAGCAGGCCGTAGCGGCGGCGGACGACATCGGCGGAGCGCTCGTCCAGGGTGCTGAGCATCGACTCCAGCCGCTGCCGGTCCTCGGCGTCCAGCACCATCTCGTCGGGCCCGGGGCTCATCTCGCGGGCCAGCAGGTCACCAAGGGCGGTGTCGCCGTCCTCCTCGACCGGGGCGTCCAGCGAGACGTGGTCGCGGGCCAGCCGCAGCAGGTCGATGATCTGCTCCTCCGGAAGGCCGAGCTCGTCGGCGATCTCGGACAGCTCCGGCTCGCGCCCGAAGCGGCGCTCAAGGGTGCGGCGGACCGCCGACACCTGGTTCACCTGCTCGGCGACGTGGACGGGCAGCCGCACGATCCGGCCCTGCTGGGCGATGCCGCGCGAGATCGACTGGCGAACCCACCACGTGGCGTAGGTGGAGAACTTGAAGCCCTTGCTGAAGTCGAACTTCTCGACCGCACGGATCAGGCCGGTGTTGCCCTCCTGCACGAGGTCGAGCAGCGGCATCTGGGAGCGTCCGTACTTGCGGGCCACCGAGACGACGAGTCGCAGGTTGGCGGTGATGAAGCGCTGCATGGCGGCGTCGCCCTCGGCGACCAGCTGCTCGAGCTCCTCACGGCTGGCCGACACCTTGTGCAGCGCCGCGTCCTCGGGGGTGAGACGGTCCTCCAGCAGCGCACGGGCGTACTGGCCGATCTCGATGGCACGGGCGAGCTCGACCTCCTCGGGCGCGGTGAGCAGCGGGGTCTTGGCGATCCCGTCGAGGTAGAGGCCTACAGCGTCCTTACCGTCGATGCCATCGTTGAGCCGTACCCGGTGTGCGGTAGAGATCAAGGTCGTTCCTTTCGCTCGGCACCCAGTACAACGGCATCCGGGCCCGATTTCTGCCCCAATACCCCGCCCGATTACTCCGAACCCAGCCCGACCACGCAATCCAAGACCACGGTCGTACTCACCGTGGGCCCGCGGGCCGACCTGCGCTCAGCCCACGCTCAGCCGGACCCGGCCGGCTCTCAGGAAACCGGGCCGTCCGGCGTGGTCGCGGCGATCAGCCAGGCGTACTCGAAAGCGATGTCGCGCCAGACCGCGTACCGTCCGGAGACCCCGCCGTGACCGGCGACCAGTTCCGTCTTCAGCAGCAGCCGATCGGCCAGCCCGGCGTCGTGCCGCAACCGTGCCACCCACTTGGCAGGTTCGGTCACCTCGACCCGGGTGTCGTTGAGCGAGGCGGTCACCAGGATCGCCGGGTAGTCGCGCGGCGCGACGTTGTCGTAGGGGGAGTAGCTCTTCATCAGGCGGTACGCCTCCGGATCGTGCAGCGGGTTGCCCCACTCCTCCCACTCGGTCACCGTCAACGGCAGCTCGGGGTCGAGCACGGTGGTCAACGCGTCGACGAACGGCACCTGCGCGTGGATCGCGCCGAACGCGTCGGGGGCCAGGTTGACCGCGGCCCCGACCAGCAGCCCTCCGGCGCTGCCGCCCACCGCGGCCAGCCGCCGGGCGCTGGTCACCCCGGTCTGCACCAGGTGGCGCGCGCAGGCGACGAAGTCGGTGAAGGTGTTCACCTTGTTCTCCAGCCGGCCGGCTTCGTACCAGGCCCGGCCCAGCTCGCCGCCGCCGCGGACGTGGGCGATGGCGACCACGTAGCCGCGGTCGAGCAGGCTGAGTCGCGGGATCGAGAACTGGCACGGATAGCTGAGTTCGTAGGCGCCGTAGCCGACGAGCACGCAGCCTGCACTGCCGTCCAGTGGGGTGTCGGCCCGGCTCACCAGGGACAGCGGTACCCGGGTGCCGTCGGGGGCGGTCGCCCAGTCCCGGCGCTGCACGTAGTCCCCGGGCCGGAAGGGCCCGAACTGCGGGTGGTCAAGGACGCGGCGCTGCTTGAGCACCCGCAACTCGCCGGTGTCCAGCAGGTAGTCGATCACCTGATCGGGGGTGACCAGCGACTGGTAGGACAGCCGGATCCGGTCGGTGTCGGCGTCCTCTGAGCCGTCGGCGTCCACGTGGTAGAGCACCTCGCCGAAGTCGATCTCGTGGCCGTGGTCGAGGCTGCCGTCCGGCCCGAACCTGTGCACCACCACCCGCACCAGGCCGTCTCGGCGCAGGCTGGCCACCAGTGCGCGGTCGTAGGCAGAGACGTCGAGCAGCCGCACCCCCGGCTCGCCGGGCCACAGCGGCCGCCAGTCGGCCGCCGAGGCCGCCGACAGCGGGGCAGTGGCGAGGGCGAAATCGGGCGCGCCGTCGTTGTGGACTATGAACAGCCGGTCGCCGGCCACCTCCACGTCGTACTCGACGCCGGGCCGCCGCGGGGTCACCACGCGTGGCTCGGCGGCGGGATCGCGAACGTCGAGCAGCCGGGTCTCGCTGGAGGTCTTGCTGCCCAGCGCGATCACCACCCAGCGGTGGTCGCGGCTGGTGCCCAGCTCCATCCAGAACCGCTCGTCAGGCTCGTGGTGCAGCACTGTGTCGGCGGGGTCACCCAGGACGTGCCGGCGGGCGGTGTCGGGCCGCCAGGCGTCGTCGAGGGTGAGGTAGCAGAAGGCGGCGTCCCCGGCCCAGCAGCCGCCGGCAGCGATCCCGGTCAGCTGGTCCGGGAGCAGCGTGCCGAGGCGCAGATCGAGGAACCGGCAGTCGAAGCGCTCATCCCCGGCGGTGTCCACCGAGTAGGCCAGCAGGTCACCGCCCGGGCTGACCAGCAGGACCCCGAGGGAGAAGAACTCGCTGCCGGCGGCCAGCTCGTTGCAGTCAAGGAGCAGCTCCTCGCCGTCCCAGACGGTGCTGGGGTCGGGCAGCAGGTCGCGGTCGGTCGCCGGAGCCCGGTGGTAGCTGGCGTAGCTTCGTCCGGCGACGGTGCGGGCGAAGTACCAGAAGCGGCGCCCGTCGGTGTGGGTGACGAACTCGGGAACCGACAGGTCGGTCTGCAGGGTGCGGGAGTCGATGTCGGCATAGACAGCCCGGCGCAGTGGCTCCTGGTCGGCGGTCACCACCTCGGTGTAGGAGTTCTCCGCGGCAAGGTAGGCCAGCAGCTCCGGGTCCGACTTGTCGCGCATCCAGGCGTACGGGTCGGCCACCGGGTCTGCGTGCACGTCGCGGACAAAGGGGCGCCGCGGCGCCAGCGGCGGGACTGTGATGTCGCTGTGCATGGCAGGCACCCTATTCGGCCCGTAGCGTCCCGGCTGCCACACGCCGCCGGAGCGCGACACGAGCTGCGACGGGTTGGTTCGAACCACCCCGCGTGGCAGAATGTGGGGGCGAGGCATTGACAACTCCCGGTTGTCGTGCGCCCTGAATCGCTTGTCGAGAGGTTGCCTGTGTCCCCACGCCCCAGCGCTGCTACCGGATCGGCTCCCGAAGCGGACGCCACCACCCCCACCCCCCGGACCCGCAGCCGCAAGGCGGCCGTGGCTGCCGTGACCGACCTGCCCACCGGTCGGCGTCCGGCCCGCTCCGCGAAGGCGGCGGCCAAGCCTGCGCCCGCGGCACCCGACGCGGAGGAGTTCGAGGCCGAGCCCGACGACGTCGACGTGGAGGTCGATGTCGCCGACCTGGTCGCCGAGGACGAGGTCACCGTCGAGGAGGTTCTCACCCCCGGTGCGCTGGAGGTGAAGTTCGAGCGCGAGGGCGACGACGTCATCCTGACCGTCGGCGGCAAGAAGCGCAGCCTCGACGAGGTCGATGACACCGGCTTCGAGCCCGCCGAGGAGGCGAAGGTCGAGAAGGAGCTGACCGAGGACGAGGGCTTCAGCCTGTCCGACGCCGACGATGCCGACGAGCCGGAGCAGCAGGTGATGGCTGCCGGCGCCACCGCCGACCCCGTCAAGGACTACCTCAAGCAGATCGGCAAGGTCGCGCTGCTGAACGCCGAGCAGGAGGTCCAGCTCGCCAAGCGCATCGAGGCCGGCCTGTTCGCGGAAGAGACAGTCAACGAGGCCGGGGACATCGCCGCCGACCAGCTCAGCGACCTCGAGTGGATCACCGAGGACGGACGCCGCGCCAAGAACCACCTCCTCGAGGCGAACCTGCGGCTCGTCGTGTCGCTGGCGAAGCGCTACACCGGCCGCGGGATGCTCTTCCTCGACCTCATCCAGGAGGGCAACCTCGGCCTGATCCGCGCGGTGGAGAAATTCGACTACACCAAGGGCTACAAGTTCTCCACGTACGCGACCTGGTGGATCAAGCAGGCGATCACCCGCGCGATGGCCGACCAGGCGCGCACGATCCGGATTCCCGTCCACATGGTGGAGGTCATCAACAAGCTCGCCCGCGTGCAGCGCCAGATGCTGCAGGACCTGGGCCGCGAACCCACCCCGGAGGAGCTCGCCAAGGAGCTCGACATGACGCCGGAGAAGGTCGTCGAGGTCCAGAAGTACGGCCGCGAGCCGATCTCGCTGCACACCCCGCTGGGTGAGGATGGCGACTCCGAGTTCGGCGACCTGATCGAGGACTCCGAGGCCGTGGGGCCGGCCGAGGCGGTCAACTTCACGCTGCTGCAGGAGCAGCTGCACGACGTCCTTGACACCTTGTCAGAACGCGAAGCGGGGGTCGTGTCGATGCGCTTCGGGCTGACGGACGGCCAGCCCAAGACGTTGGACGAGATCGGCAAGGTCTACGGCGTCACCCGGGAACGGATCCGCCAGATCGAGTCCAAGACGATGTCGAAGCTCCGGCACCCGAGCCGCTCGCAGGTCCTGCGCGCCTACCTGGACTGAGCCTCCGCGCCCGGTGCTGACGGGCCCGCCTCCCCCACGGGAGGCGGGCCCGTCCGCGTTCCCGGGTCAGGGCGTGCCGTCGGCGTCGCGGGGCTGCCCCGGCGAGCTCCACCCGCCCCGGTGGAGGCGCTCGGCACCGTCGAGCACGAGGTCGAGCCCGAACTCGAACTCGAACTCGTCGTCGCAGCCGCGCCCGACGCCGGACAGGTCCCCGCGCGTCGCCGCGACCGCGATCTCCAGGATGTGCGGGAACCGCCGGGCGAACTCGGCGGCCATCGCCTGCTGGGCCTGCGGGTCGAGCGGCGGCGCGTCCGGGTCGACGGGCTCCTCGAAGAGCTCGGGGCTGAACCCCCAGATGCGGTTCCCGAGCGCGTGCATGACGTGGTGGGTGAGGTCGGCGGAGAAGCCGCCCGCCCGGAACGCCCCCGCGACCGCGTCCATGTGGCCGAGCACCGCCGCGGTGCGCCGGGTGCGGGACTCGATCGCCTGCCGCGCCCACGGGTGCCGCAGCACCGCGCGCCGCGCCGACAGCACGCGCCGGCGCACGGCGTCCTTCCACGCGGCGGCGGTGTCGGGCGGGTCGAACTCGGCGATCACGAGGTCGACCATGCCGTCGACGAGCTCGTCCTTGTCCGCGACGTGCTTGTACAGCGCCATGGGGACGACGCCGAGCTCCTGGGCGAGCCGCCGCATGCTCACCGCGGCGAGCCCCACCTCGTCGGCGAGGTCGACGGCGGCGCTCAGGACCCGGTCCCGGTTGAGCGGGACGCGCCGGGCGTCGCTCGGCCGCGTGGTCACCTGACCTCCTCGGGGCTTGACAGGTGGACACCGTACACCTAGCGTCCGGGTCCTGCGGTGTACGCCGTACACCCCGTGCGATCCGAGGAGCGCGCCATGACCAGCACGACGCCGACCCCGCCCCCGGCACTCACGCCGTCGTCCTCGCCACGGCGTTCGGACAGCGCGGATCACGTCGCGCGCACGAGGCGGAGCGCCCGGGCCGCCGGCGTGCTGTACCTGCTCACGTTCGTGACCTCGATCCCGACCCTGCGGCTGTACGCGCCGCTGCGGGAGGACGGTGGCGTGGTCCTGGGGGCCGGAGCCGCCACCGGCGTCACGGCCGGCGCTCTCCTCGAGGTGGTGCTCGCGCTCGCGTGCGTCGGGACGGCGGTGGTGCTGTACCCGGTCACGCGGCGGTACGGCGAGACGGCCGCGCTCGGGTTCGTCGCCTCGCGCCTCGTGGAGGCCGGGCTCATCCTCGTCGGCGCGGTCGCCATGCTGTCGGTCGTCACGCTCGACCGGGAGCCGGGCGGGCTGGACGCCGCGGCGCTGCGGTCGGCCGGGCACGCGCTCACCGTGGTGTACGACGGGACGTTCCTGGTCGGGCAGAGCCTCATGCCGGTGCTGAACGCCCTGCTCCTCGGCACGCTCCTGTACCGGTCGGGGCTCGTGCCCCGGGTGATCCCGGCGATCGGGCTCGTCGGTGCGCCGCTCCTGCTGGCGTCGGACCTGGCCATCGTCGCGGGGGTCCACGCCCAGGGGACCGCGCCCGCCGCGCTCGCCGCGCTGCCGATCGCCGCGTGGGAGCTGGCGCTCGGCGTGTGGCTGGTCGCCCGGGGCCTCCGGACGGTCCCGGACC